>NZ_JASCOS010000042.1:0-26791 GCF_029959705.1 Stenotrophomonas sp. PS02297
ATCCTGGCGTGTTCTATTTCACCCTGGGCCAGCGCGAAGGCCTGAACATCGGTGGCGTGCGCGGCCGGCCGGCCGCCCCCTGGTACGTGGTCGGCAAGGACGTGGCGGCCAACATCCTGTACGTGGACCAGGGCCACGACAGCCCCTGGCTGCAGTCCAACCGTCTGCATACCGAATCCATGCACTGGATCGCCGGCAGCGCGCCCGCCGGCCGCTTCCGGTGCACCGCCCAGACCCGCTACCGGCAGCCGGACGAGGCCTGCAGCGTGAGCGTGCGCGACGATGGCACCCTGCAGGTCGATTTCGACCGGCCGCAACGGGCGGTCACGCCCGGCCAGTCGCTGGTGCTGTACGACGGCGCCGAATGCCTGGGCGGCGCGGTCATCGCCACCACCGACGCACCGCTGGAGCAGCGCGCGTCCCGGCCCGATTTCCTTGAGAGGCAAGCATGAGTTCTTCCTTCGACGACCGTGTCCTGGCGCTGGCCGGCATCGCCCAGGCCCTGCAGCAGGTACGGCGCATCGCCGAGACCGGCCATTCCGACGCCGCGGTGGTGCGCACCGCCATGGACAGCGTGATCCGCATCGATGCGCCCTCGCCCACCGCGGTGTACGGCGACGACCGACAGGTGGAGGCCGGGCTGCGCCTGTTGCGCGACTATTTCGGCAACCGCGGCAAGGACGAGCTGCTGCCGCGCCTTGCGTTGTCGGTGCTGCAGCTGGAGCGCCGCTTCGTGCGCGAAGGCGCGACCGTGGACAAGGTCCAGGCCGGCATCGAGCGCGCCGCCGTACAGGCGGGCGAACTGGGCGATCCGGCCCATCCGGACGTGCTGGCGGCCATGGGCGCCCTGTATGCGGACACCATCAGCCAGCTCAAGCCGCGGATCATGGTGCAGGGCAACCCGCACTATCTGGGGCAGGCCGGCGTGGTCGCGGAGATCCGCGCCCTGCTGCTGGCCGCGGTGCGCTCGGCGGTGCTGTGGCGCCAGCTCGGCGGCAGCTACTGGGATTTCCTGTTTTCGCGCAAGGCCATGCTCGAGGCGATCGGGCGGCGCCTTCACGGAGGCTAAAGACCGCCCCCCCCGGCCGATACTGCAATCGTGACTCTCCCGAGAACGTCCATGTATTCACGCATTGCAATCCGCCTGGCCGCCCCG
This sequence comes from Stenotrophomonas sp. PS02297, assembly GCF_029959705.1. Classification (NCBI taxonomy): domain Bacteria; kingdom Pseudomonadati; phylum Pseudomonadota; class Gammaproteobacteria; order Lysobacterales; family Lysobacteraceae; genus Stenotrophomonas; species Stenotrophomonas sp. PS02297. The sequence continues at coordinate 1,157 of NZ_JASCOS010000042.1, forward strand.
CTGGCCCTTACCTTCCTGCTGGCATTGGCGCTGGCGTTCGCATGGCCCGTGGCCGTGGTGTGGGCGATCCTGACCACGATGGCACTGAGCTGGCTGGTGTTCGCCTACTGGAGCGCCTACAGCCAGTCGCAGCGTTCGCCCGAGCATGCCCGCGTGCTCAAGGAACAGGACCAGCTGCTCAACGAGCTGCGCAGTTTCGTCAGCAACGAGATCGATGGTTCGCGCGGCGAGATCGAGCGCGCCCGCGAGCTGATCCGCCAGGCGGTATCGGGCCTGGGCAGCAGCTTCGATGCGATGAACCGCAAGTCGCGCCAGCAGAGCCAGGCGCTGGCCCGCATCGTCGACCGCGCCGGCGAGGAAGGCCATGGCGGCGTGGACGTGGCCCGTTTCGCCCAGCATGCCAGCCACCAGATGGAGCAGCTGGTCGAGGCACTGGAACAGGTCAGCGGCCAGAGCAGCAATACCGTGCAGCACATCGACCAGATGGCGCAGCACCTGGACGGCATCTTCGCCCTGCTGGAGGACGTGAAGTCCATCGCCGACCAGACCAACCTGCTGGCGCTGAACGCCGCCATCGAAGCCGCGCGCGCCGGTGAGGCCGGGCGCGGGTTCGCGGTGGTCGCCGACGAGGTGCGCAACCTGTCCGAGCGCTCGACCACCTTCAACGAGCAGATCCGCAAGCTGGCGCACAGTTCCAAGGACGCCATCGCCAAGGTCCGCGAGACCGTCACCCACATGGCCTCGCGCGACATGGACCGCTCCCGCGAGGCGCGCCATGAAGCGGCGGCCATGCTGGACAACGTGGCGGCGATCAACAGTTCGCTGGGCGAAGGCATGCGCGAGATCTCCGAGTGCGGCCGCGCCATCGACAGCAGCGTCGCCGAGGCAGTGCGCGCCCTGCAGTTCGAGGACATCGCCACCCAGGCACTGGGCGGCGTGCATACCCATCTGGACCGCCTGACCGCGATCAACCGCGAGGCCGTGGCGCTGCAGGAACTGCTGCACCGCAGTGGCGGCGTGCTCGACAGCGAGCTGGTGGCCGCACTGCAGCGCACCGGCAGCCGCCTGCGCGATATGCGCAACGAGTGGGAGCGCCCGCCGCACAAGCCGGTGGCGCAGCAGAGCATGGGCGCGGGAACGGTTGAACTGTTCTGATTCCCCGCGTGGCGAAACAAGGACCCCGGCCCAGGCCGGGGTTTCGTCGTTGCGGGCGTCCTTCCCGGTCGCAGTGAAGACGGCACCTGGAACTGGAACTCCCGCGCGTTGCACGCCTGCGGAGCGGGATTCCGCGCGGGGTCCCGGGAGCGCAGCAGCCCTGGGCCGTTTGGCGGCACTGGAGACGCAGGCACAGCGGGAGCTGTCCTGCATGCCGCGGATGCGGATCGCGGATGTACCCGAGCGGGACGAGCTGCTGGCGATCCTGGTGGCCTGGGATCTCGCGCTTTAGGCCTGGCCTCCCTCGGATCGTGGCCCTCTGGCGCGGAACCGAAGGTGGCGTCACTCCGAATCACCCGCCTCCCAGGGCCGTATCGACCATGGCCCTGCGGTGCGCCGGCTGGCCATGAACGATGGCCATGGATCGCCTCGCGGCCGAGATGAAGTCATGCCGGCGACTGCGCCCTGCCAGGATCGCAGGCGTTTGGCGCAATGCGCACTCGTCTGCCGCCCCGCGGTTACCGGCGGCCTGACCCACGCCGGCGCCGCATGGGTGCGGCGCATCGACGCCCGCAGCCGGATATCGCCGGACGGGCATGGAGTCGGACTTCATCGATGGAGTCGTGTCAGGAAAACCCACTAGCGGAACGACCGGGCATGTTGTTTTGACATGGCCCGTCGGTCGCCTGGAAGGCCGCGGTTACCGATGGCGGCAGCCCCTGTCGCCCCGTCGCCCCGATGCAGCCACGACGCTCGCCGTGTAGCGCGCAAACGGATCACAGGTCCGGCAACGCCGCGATTGCGCGGAGCTTGCCGCGCGGGAAAGCGGAACGCGATGCGCTGGAGATTCAGAGTACGGCGACCGGGCGGTCCGGTTGCGCGGACAGCGTCGGGCTCGGTCCGTCGCCGCCGGGCCCCTGGCGCAACCATTGCGCCATGTCCCGCGACGGCAGCGGACGCGAGTACAGGTAGCCCTGTATCTCGTCGCAGCCCTGCCGCAGCAGCAGGGCTTCTTCCTGGCGCGTTTCCACGCCTTCTGCCACCACCTGCATGCCCAGGGCGTGACCGAGGTGGACGATGGCCTGCGTCACCTCGGCGGTGCCGGCGTCGTGCAGCATGCGCTGGACGAAGCTGCGGTCGATTTTCAGGCGCTGCACCGGGAAGCGGTTGAGGTAATGCAGGTTGGAGAAGCCGGTGCCGAAATCGTCCACGGCCAGCAGCACGCCGTTGCGTTCGAAGGTGTCGAAGCACTGGCGCAGCGCGTCGCTGTCGCGGATAAGCGCCGATTCGGTCAATTCCAGTTCCAGGCGCTGCGATGGCCAGCGGTGGCGCTCGCAGATGGCGATGACCTGTTCGGCGAAGCCGCGCTCGCGCAGCTGCATGGCCGATACGTTGACCGCGATGCGCTCGAACGCCAGCCCCGCGGCGTGCCAGACGGCGGCCTGGCGGCAGGCTTCGTTCAGCACCCACTCGCCGATGCGGGCGATTTCGCCGCACTTCTCTGCCACCGGGATGAACTCGGCGGGGCTGCATGGCCCCAGCTCCGGGCAGACCCAGCGCAGCAGCGCCTCGATGGCTGGAGGCCGCGCCGGATCGACGTTGACCAGCGGCTGGTAGACGAGCTGGAATTCCTCGCGCTCGAGCGCGCCATGCAGCGCATGTTCGATCTGCAGGCGCCGCTGGATCCCGGCCAGTACGTCCTGGCTGTAGTACTGGTAGGTGTTGCGCCCGGCTTCCTTGGCCGCGTGCATGGCGGCGTCGGCCGCGCGCAGCAGCGTATCGAAGTCGCGATGGCTGTCGTCGGCGAGCGCGATGCCGACGCTGGCGCCGACCTTCAGCGTGGTGTCGCCGCGATGCAGGGGCGAAGCCAGCGAAGCGATCAGCTTGCGTGCGACATGGCCGGCGTCGGCCGGGTCGGCCAGGTCGCGCAGCACGACCACGAACTCGTCGCCGTTGAAGCGCGCGAACAGGTCGGCGTTGCGCAGGTTCTGGTGCAGGCGCGCGGCGGCGGCCTTGAGGAGCATGTCGCCGGTGGCGTGGCCGAAGGTGTCGTTGATCGACTTGAAGCCGTCCAGGTCGACGAACAGCATCGCCAGGACCGTGCCGCTGCGGCGCGATTCGGCGATGGCCTCCTCGGCCTGCTCGCGCAGCAGGATGCGGTTGGGCAGCCCGGTCAGCAGGTCGTAGTGGGCCAGCAGTTCGATGCGCTCGTTGGCCTCGCGTTCGCGGGTGATGTCGCGGAAAAGCACCACGAAACGCTCCGGCAGGCCCTCGCGGCGGTCCAGTTCGATCTGCACCTGCACCCACACGCGCTGCCCGGAATGCCGGTAGAAGCACAGGTCCAGCTGCTCGGGCAGGCCGCCTTCGGCGATACGGGTGAGCGCCGCCTCGAAACTGTCGCGCGAGTCCGGCGTGTAGAGGGCCAGCGCCTGCTCCAGCGTGACCGGTTCCTTGCGCAGGCCGTGGATGCGGTAGCACTCGTCGGTCCAGAGCATGCCGCGGGTGGCCACTTCGATCTCGCAACCGCCGATGCGGCCCAGGGCCGAGACGCGATTGAGCAGTTCGGTGCGCCAGCGGATCAACGCATCGGTCTGGCGCTGCTCGGTGACGTTCTTCAGCAGCCCGGCCACGCGGTGGACGCGCCCTGTCGCATCGTGTTCGGGATGCATCCAGACCCGCAGGTGGATGCCGGAGGTTTCGATCGGCCCGGGCGGCAGCACGAGCTCGAAAGCGTGCGGCTGGCCTTCGCGGTGCAGCCGCCGCCACGCCGCCCGCACCTGGGCGCGGGCGGCGCCGTCGAGCAGGTCCAGCCAGCGACGGCCGGTGGGCAGCCTGCCCGGGGCCTGGCCGACGGCGGCATGCAGTTCGTCGGACCAGGAAAAGCCGGCGCCATCGCGCTCCCAGGACCAGGTGCCGAGGCCCGCGATGCGTTGCAGCTGGCGCATTTGCGCCTGTTGTTCCTGTATGTCGGCGCCCGGCAGATCCTGCGCGGCGACGCCGATGCGGATGCCGGCCATGCGCAGCGGATGGCCGTCGGCCGTCCGCGCCACCACCTGGCCGTGATCGTGCACGAGTTGCCAGCTGCCATCGGCCCGGCGCACGCGCATGCGGCAGGCATAGGGCACGGCGGCGTCCTGCAGGTGCGCCTGCAGTGCGGCCCGCTGCGCGGTGCGGTCGCCCGGATGGGTCCGCTCCAGCCATTCCTGCACGGTATCGACGGCGATGCCGGCGCCGGCCTGGCCTTCCAGATGGGCCAGCAGGTGGGCCGGCACGTCCCACTCCCAGACGCCGTGCCCTGCGTCATGCAGCAGTTTCGACCAGCGCCCGTCCGCCAGGGGAGTGGCCGGAGCGACGCTATAGATATAAGCGCAGACCGTTCCGTCCTGCGCACGCGCCGCGCTCAGGAAACCATCCAGGCGCTGCTCGCCGGTGGGTACCGAACAGGGCAGCAGCCCTTCGCCGGCGACCCGGTCGCGCAGCCCCAGCAACGCCTGGCGATGGCCCAGCAGCCTGCGCGGCAGGTCCAGCGTACGGGCCGCGGCATTGGCGGCCAGCGGATGGCCCTCCGGATCGAGCAGCACGATCGCCCCCTCCAGCGGGTGGCTCATCATGCTCGCAATCACGCCCTGATCCACGCGCTACCGCTCCAGTAATCCGCCCGAGGTCCGGGAACTCTATCCATAACGGCAGCCGCGAAAAGAAATTGAGTACTCCGTCATCGTGGTTGGCGACGGCCCGTTAAGATGTGGGCGGATCGAACATGGCCCCCCGCCACGGAAATGCACAACGGCTCCTCTCCTTCCCGGCACCCGGCATCCACGGACTCTGCAATGGCCTGCCTGCAACGCACTACCTATGGGGTAGTGGCGGCCGGTGGCGCGCTGATCCTGCTGTGCGGCGTGCTGCCCTGGGCCTGGGGGGCGATCCCGGCCCATCCGCTGGCCTGGACTGTGATCTCCGTCATGCTGGTGGCGGTCTACATGGCACTGGCTCTGGCGCTGCTCCTTCCCCGCCTGGCCCAGGTGCGGGTACTGGCGGCGCGCGACCTGGCCGAGCTGGAGGCCGGGCGCAAGGCGCTGGAAACCGGGAACCGGGAACTGCAGGCCATGGCCGGACGCCTGTTCTCGGTGCAGGAGGACGAGCGCCGGGCCATTTCCCGTGACCTGCACGACGATATCGGCCAGGCGGTCACCGCGATCAAGCTGGCCGCGCACGCGGCGATGGACGAGGACGATGCGCCGCGGCGCCGGGAGGACCTGGGACAGATCGTGGAACTGGTCGACAGCACCGTGGTGCGCCTGCGCAACCTGTCGATGCTGCTGCGCCCGCCGCAGCTCGACGCCCTGGGGCTGGAGGCCGCCCTGCGCTGGCAGGCCGGGCAGCTGTTCCGCTCTTCGCCGGTGGAACTGCAGATGGAGGTGGACGCCCTGCCGCAGCGGCCGGACAACGAGGTCGAGCAGGCCTGCTTCCGCATCGCCCAGGAAAGCCTGACCAACGTCCTGCGCCACGCCATGGCCAGCCAGGTCCAGCTGTGCCTTGAGGACGACGGCGCCGGCCGGCTGCGGTTGCGGGTGGTCGACGATGGCGAAGGCTTCGACCCCGACGGCCCACGCGGCCTGGGGCTGGTGGTGATGCGCGAGCGCGCGCAGAGCGTCGGCGGCTGGTTGCGCATCCATACCGCACCCGGCGAAGGCACCCGGGTCGAGCTGCACCTGCCTTACCGAAAGCCGCAGGCGGCCGCCTGCCAGGGAGTCTGAGGATGTGGAACCCCGCGCCGCAACCGGCTGCCGCGATGCCCGCCCCTCCGCGCCTGGGGGCGGGCAATCCCGAGCTCGCGGCCATGGTCGCTGCTGCCGCCAGCGGCGGTACCCCGCTGATGCTGCTGCATCTGGACATCGACCATTTCGCTTCGGTCAACGAGAACATGAGCGCCGAGGTCGGTGACCAGGCGCTGGTACTGATCGCGCAGCGGCTGGATGAGCACCTGCGTGGCCGTGGCCGGCTCTGGCGGCACGGCAGCGACGAGTTCGTACTGGCGATCCCGCGCGCCGGCGGGGTGCCGTTGCCCGAGGAAATGGCCGAGCAGTTGCGCCAGCAGATGGAACTTCCGCTGTCGGTGCTGCCCTATACCCTGTTCCTGACCGCGAAGATCGGCGTGTCGCTGTGCCCGGAACACGCCACCGACCCCAGCCGCCTGCTCGACCTGGCCGAGGACGCGCTGCACCAGGCCGGCCGCGAAGGCGGCAACGTCGTGCAGGTGCACATGCTGCACAAGCCGCTCAGCGCGCACAGCGAGAGCATCATTTCCCGGCAGCTGGTGGACGCCATCGAGAACGGCGAGCTGCGCCTGCGCTACCAGCCGCTGGTCAGCGCCCGCGATGGCCACGTCGTGGGCATGGAGGCGCTGCTGCGCTGGCAGTCGCCGACACTGGGCATGCTGGTGCCGGAACGCTTCATGCGCACCGCCGAGCGGCTGGGCATCATCGTCCAGATCGGCGCCTGGGTGCTGGAAATGACCCTGCGCCAGGCGCGCATCTGGCGCGACCAGGGCTTCGACGACTTCAACGTCGCGGTCAACGTGTCCACGCTGCAGCTGTTGCGCCCGGGCTTCTTCGCCGAGGTCATGGTGCTGCTGCAGTCCACCGGCGTGCCGGCGCGCATGCTGACCCTGGAGATCAACGAAAGCGCGCTGACCAACAACGTCAATTTCGTCTACGAGACGCTGGCCAACCTGCGCAACGAAGGCATCAGCCTGAGCCTGGACAACTTCGGCACCGGCGATTCCAGCCTGAGCGCCCTGGTGCGCTACCCGGTGGACAAGCTCAAGATCGACCGCAGCTTCATCAAGAGCGCGCCGGCGGCCAACCGCGAGGCGGCGATCTCGCGCGCGATCATCGCCATGGGCCACCAGCTGGGCATGACCGTGATCGCCAATGGCGTCGAGTCGCAGGCGCAGCTGGGTTTCCTGCGCCGCAACGACTGCGACGTGTTCCAGGGCTATCTGTTCGGCGAACCGATGTCGGCCGAAGCCGCCGGCATGACCCTGCGCCGCCGCTACCTGCGCCCGGAAGCCTTCGCCGAGACCCGCCCGGACCGTACCCTGCTGCTGCTCGACGACGAGGAGAACGTGCTGCGTTCGCTGGTGCGCCTGTTCCGCCGCGACGGCTACCGCATCCTGGCCGCAGGCAACGTGCGCGACGCCTTCGACCTGCTGGCGATCAACGACGTGCAGGTGATCCTGTCCGACCAGCGCATGAGCGACATGAGCGGCACCGAGTTCCTGGGGCGGGTGAAGATGCTCTACCCGGACACCATCCGCCTGGTGCTGTCCGGCTATACGGATCTGAACACCGTCACCGACGCCATCAACCGCGGCGCGATCTACCGCTTCCTGACCAAGCCCTGGAACGACGACGAACTGCGCGAGCACATCCGCCAGGCGTTCCGCACCCACGACGGACTGCGCAAGGGCCGCGAGGCGACCGGCCTGCCAAGGCGCGATACCCTGCCCGGCGACGGCGGCTGAGCCTCCGCGGACGATCCCGGGCCGCAGGTGCGGAGGAAGGATGAAGGCGATGTTCCCCTGGAAGTAAGGGGGCTGCTGTGCCTGCCTGCCCTCGCGGCCGCCGCGCCGTCCCTGCCGCTGGCCTGCGCCGCTCCCGGCGGGAAGGTCGCGGTCGAACCGGGCCGCGCGCTCGACCTGCGCTGCTCCGGCGCCGGACCGCGCACGGTGCTGCTGGAGGCCGGCGCCAATGCCGATTCGCCCACCTGGTACCGGGTGCGGGGGCTGTTGCCGGCCGCGGTGCGCATCTGCGCCTGCTATGGCTACAAGTGACGAAGGTCCGCTGCCGCGCGATCTGGACGCGGACATCGTCGACCTCGTCGCGCTGATCGCGGCCGCTCGCCTGGACACGCCGCTGGTGCTGGTCGGCCACGCGCTCGGCAGCAGTATCGTGCGTCGCTACGCGCAAGCTGCAACCGGCCTACCGGCGCACGCTGCGCTCGGAACTTGACGCCAACACCGTCCTGTTCGCCGTGCCGGTGCCGCCCGGCGAAGACCTGGGCGAGCTGCCGCTGATCCTGCTCGCTGCGCCGGCGCCGCCAGCGGACGCGGGAACGCCTCCCGAAGTGGTGCGCGCCCGGGAGCAGGCGCGCGCAGACCGGGTCGCGGTTGCTGGCGTCCTCGCGCCGGCGTATCGATCTGGCCGGCACCTCGCACGACGTGCCGCTCGACCAGTCGCAGGCCGTGGCCGCAGCGATCGAAGCGGTGCTGGCCCGGCCGGCTACTTCGGCTGCCGCACCGGCAGCGTGATCCGGAACGTGGCGCCCTGCCCCGGCGTACTGTCCACGTCGATGCGGCCGTGGTGCTTGTTGACGATGCCGTAGGAGATCGACAGCCCCAGTCCGGTGCCGCTGCCCACCGGCTTGGTGGTGAAGAACGGATCGAAGATGCGCTGGCGCAGCTCGGGGGAAATGCCCGAACCGTTGTCCTGGAACTCGATCCAGACCTCGTCGCCGTCCACGCCGGTGCCGACCACGATATGCCCGCGCTCGGCGATCGCCTGGCCTGCGTTGAGCAGCATGTTCATGTACACCTGGTTCAACTCCGACGGCAGGCATTCGACCATCGGCAGCTCACCGAAACGGCGCTCCAGCGTGACCTTGTACTTGAGTTCGTTCCAGATGATGTTGATGGTCGATTCCAGCCCCGAGTGCAGGTCGGCCAGCTTCCATGACTCGTCGCGCCCGGAGTAGGAGAAGTCCTTCAGGTCGCGCACGATGCGCGTCACCCGCTCGATGCCCTCGCGCGATTCGGCCATCAGCTGCGGCAGGTCGCGGCTGATGAAGTCGATGTCCAGGCGGTCGCGGATATCGTCGATTTCCGGGATCAGGGCCTTGGGGTCGGGCGCGCGCAGGGCGCGTTCATAGGCCTCGATCACGGTGAACAGGCTGCGCAGGTATTCCTGCAGGCTGCCCAGGTTGGAGTGGACGTAGCCGATCGGGTTGTTGATCTCATGGGCGACACCGGCCGCCAGCTGGCCGATCGAGGCCATCTTCTCCGACTGCAGCAGTTTTTCCTGCGCGCCGTTGAGCCTCAGGTAGGCCTGGCGCAGCTCCGCGTGGCGGCGCTGCAGCTCGTTCTCGTAGTCTTCCTGCCCGTCGATATGGCGGAACAGTGCCAGGCAGGCCCGCTCGCCATCGTTGTCGTGGTGATAGAGGTGCACGATCACCGCGCGCGCGCCCAGCGGCAGGCTGCCGCTCCAGCTGCCCGATTCCCGGGCCTGCGCCAGCGCCACCGGCGGCAGCAGTTCGACCAGGCGCCGCGCCAGTTCGGCCACGTCCCCGGGCTGCGTACCGAACAGTTCGCGCACGACCGCGTTGGCCAGGGCCACTTCGCCCTTGTCGTTGAACAGGAGCATGCCGTCGCGCATGCGGTCGCTCAATGCATGAAGCATGGCCGGAGACGGGAGGGGCGCGAATGGAGTGGAGGCGTTTTCGGCCACGGAGACGGTGGGTCGGCGGAACGGACGCCCACTATAACCGGGGATGCGCCGGTGCCGCCGCGCCGGGTCTGGCGCGTGGCGCGGTCAGGCAACCGCGAGTGGCTTGCGCGTATGCAGCAGGTGCGCCTGGCCCTTGGCGTCGTAGGCGGAGGAAGCTTCACTGCGACCGAGCTGGCGTAGCGCCCAGCTGACCTCGCGCCGGCGTCGGGCCAGCAATACGCCGTTGGCGTGGTTGCGTTCGGCCAGTTCGCGCAGCCGCTCGGCATGCTCGAGCGGCGGCCGCGCCTCGAGGATGCGCAGGGCTTCGAGTTTCAGGCTCGTGGCCGCCACCAGCGCCTGCACGTCGTGCTCGACCAGCGCCTGGCGCTCGCCATCGAGCGCGTCGCTCAGCTGCTGCAGTGGATCGGCCACGCCAAGCTTCATGCCTGCAGCTGTCCGTCCATGTCCAGCATGCGCTTGGCGATGGCATCCGGATCGATCCGGTAGCTGCCGTTCTCCAGCGCTTCGCGGACGGCCTGCACGCGGGCGGTGTCGATCGCCGGGGCCGCGGACAGCTCGCGCTGCATCGCCTGCAGGCTGGTGGCCTCGCCGGTCAGGCGCACGCTGTCGGCGGCCTCGACCGGACGAGCCTCGGTGCCGCCGGCAGGAGTGGCCTTGGCGGGCGTGGCGACCGGGCGCAGTTGGGCGCCTGCCGTGATCCCGCCGTCGATTTTCTGGCTCATGTGATGGAAGTCCTGTTTCGGTACACAAGGGTTAACGGCAATGACGGGGTGATCTTTAGCGGAATCTATCGGGAAACCAGCACGTCGCCCGCTGCCGTGGCCACGCCCTGCACCACCCGCCGGGAGGAGAGGTTCTCGACCGAAACCCGCTCGGCCTCGCCTGCGTCGGCGAGAGCCTTGCCGGCCACCCGGACCTCGACCCCGCCGCGCCGGGACACCAGGGCCACGCTGTCTCCCCGCCGGATGATACGCGGAGCGACCAGATCGCCGGCAGACAGCAGCGTGCCGGCGCCCATCGCGCGTCGCGCCACCCGGCCGACAGCCGCCTGCGGGTCGGACAATACCGCACCGGCGATGCGCGCCGTGTCGCGGCGTACGCTGCCGATATCGGCAGCGGCCAGCACTTCTCCAGCGGCCACGCCGCGGGCCAGTACCAGCACGTCCTGCTCGCGGCGCACCGTCACCGGCACGAACAGCCTCCAGCCGCCGGCCTGCGGGCAGGCCACTTCGACGGTACGGTTGCCGGTGGCCCGCGCCTGCAGCGCCGACGGACACGCCGGCAGGCGCAGACCGGCATCGACGCTGGCCTCGCCTTCGGTGGCCGGGTCCAGCGTGGACAGCGCGGCCGCGCGGATCGAGGCTACCGACTGGAAATCGCCAGCCTGGGCCGGGAGGGCCAGCAGCAGGCATAACAGGGCCGACAGGCGCATGGGAATTTCCGCCATGTATGAAAGGTCGCCCGGCATGCTGCAAGCGGCGTGCCAGACGGGCCGGAGCGGGTGAACAGGAACCGGGAGCGGGAGAAGACAAGAGCCCCCCGTGAAGGGAACGGCGCTCGATCCTTGCGGGATGCGGGGCGCGCCCCGCGTATCGGCCTTCCCGGCAATGCCGGCGCAGAGCGTGCCCTGCCCCTGCGGCGACGTCCGGCTTTCCCTCTTTCCGGGTTCCTGTTCGCCCGTTGCCCTGCTCCAGGCCTCAAGTCCCGCCCCCGCCCTGCCGATACCGGCTGCATGTCACATGACCTGCTCAACCGCATCGACCAGCGCACCCGGCTGGCCGGCCACAACCGACTGGCCCTGCTGCTGTTCCGTCTCGGCGGCCGTCAGCTTTTTGGCGTCAATGTCTTCAAGGTGCAGGAAGTGCTGCGGCGCCCGCCCCTGTTCCAGGTTCCCGGCCTGCCGGTACAGTTCTCCGGCGTGGCCGACGTGCGTGGCCGTTCGGTGCCGGTGCTGGACCTGGGCCTGGCGATCGGCCACCCCGAGCGCGAACCCGACGCGGACACCTCGCCCGGCTACCTGGTGGTCACCGAATTCAACCGTTCGGTGCAGGGTTTCCTGGTCAGCGGCGTGGAGCGGATCGTCAACATCGCTGTGGAGGACATCCAGCCGCCGCCGGAACTGGGCGCCGAGGCCAGCTACCTCACCGCGGTCACCCGGTTCCAGGGCGAGCTCATCCAGGTCATCGACGTGGAGAGCGTGCTGGCCGACATCGCCCAGATCAGCAAGGAAGCGGTGCTGGATCCATCGATGGTCCTGCCCGCCGGCACGCCGCCGATGCAGGTGCTGGTGGTGGACGACTCGCGCGTGGCCCGCCAGCAGATCCGCAGCGTGCTCGACCAGCTGGGCGTTACCGCCACCCTGCTGTCGGACGGCAGGCAGGCCCTGGAACACCTCCTGCAGATCCATGCGGCAGGCGAGAATCCGGCCGAGCGCTATGCCATGGTCATTTCCGACATCGAGATGCCGGCCATGGACGGCTACACCCTGACGACGGAAATCCGCCGCCATCCGGGCCTGGCCGGGTTGTTCGTACTGCTGCATACCTCCCTGTCCGGTGTGTTCAACAACGCCATGGTGGAGCGTGTCGGGGCCAACGCCTTCGTGCCCAAGTACAGCCCCCATGAACTGGCCGACTTCGTGCTGCACCGCCTGCGCCAGGTGGCCGAGGCGGCTTGAAGCCGGGAAGGGGTGAAGGCAGGCGCTCTTCCATGAACGGAAGGGCGTTCGCAGCGTCGTAGATCCAGGGGCCGCCCCGCATGCGGGCGTTTCCGCCCGTGCCCTTGCGGGGCAGGGAGCGCCGGGCACGAGAGGCGGGTGAAGCCCAAAGCCTCCCGGCGATGGGCCCGGCGGCCCTGCTCATCTGCCCCGTTTCCCCGCCCCCCTGCCCCGTTCCTGCGGTTCTGGCACACCGCTTGCAGCCTCCCGGGCATCGTTCCCCTGGGGAGGCGCGCCATGCCCAATCTGATTTCCAACTATCTGGGCGTCCATGCCCAGGCCATGCCGTTGCGCGAACAGCGCATGAAGCTGATCGCCGGCAATCTGGCCAATGCCGACACGCCGGGCTACAAGGCCCGCGACCTGGACTTCGATGCCGCCCTGCGCAATGCCCAGGGGCTGGACGGCAACGGCCTGCTGGCGACCACCGCCGAACAGCATTACCGCATCGGCGGCGACGGCCTCAATCCGTTCCAGGTGCTGCGCCCCGGCGTGCAGCCGAGCCTGGATGGCAACACCGTTGATCCGGATGCCGAGCGCGCCGCCTATGGCCGTGCCGCGCTGGAGTACCGCGCCTCGCTGAGCTTCGTCGAATCGAAGGTGCGCACCCTGACCACCGCGATCACCGGCCAGTAAGGGAGAACGCCGTGAGCAACCTGCCCATCTTCGACATCGCCGGTTCGGCGCTGCAGGCGCAGTCGGTGCGCATGAGCACCATCGCCTCCAACCTGTCCAACGCGGACACCGTCGCCGGTTCGGCGGAGGCGGTCTACAAGCCGCTGGAGCCGATCTTCCAGGCGGTCACCAGCCGCGAAGACCCGCGCCTGACCGGCGTGGAGGTCAAGCAGATCGTCCAGAGCGAGGCGGCGCCGATCAAGCGCTACGAGCCCAACCATCCGCTGGCCGACGGCGAGGGCTATGTCTACTCGCCGGACATCGATCCGGTGGCGCAGATGGTCAACCTCATTTCCACCTCGCGCAATTACCAGGCCGGCGTGGAGATGCTCAACACCGCCAAGGAACTCACCCTGGCCACCCTGACCATGGGCCGCTGAGCCGGCCGCCACAGGACTCCGTCATGAGCAGCATCAACACCAATAGCGACCTGTTCGGCGCGCTGGGCCTCACTGCCCCGGCCGCGCAGAACACCAAGAAGAAGGACGCGCTGGACCAGGCCGATTTCCTGCGGCTGATGACCACCCAGTTGCAGCACCAGGATCCGCTCAAGCCGATGGACAACAGCCAGATGGTCGCGCAGATGGCGCAGCTGTCCACGGTGCAGGGCCTCAGCGACCTGAACAAGACCGTCAGCGGTTTCCAGGAGTCGATGGCCGGCGACCAGATCCTGCGGGGCGCGGCCATGATCGGCCACGACGTGCTGGTGCCGTCGGCCAAGTTCGTGCTCGGCGACGAGGGCGAAACCGGCGGTACCGTGGCGGCACCGGGCGCCGGCAGCATCACCGTCGACATCACCGACGCCAACGGCAACAAGGTCACCCAACTGAGCGTCCAGGCCGAGGCGGCCGGCGAAAAATCCTTCCAGTGGGACGGCACCGACGCCAACGGCAAGCGCATGCCGGCTGGCACCTACAGCATCGCCGCCACCTACACCGATGCCAGCGGCAAGCAGAGCAAGCTCGGCACCTATGTGCAGGCCGGCGTGGAGAGCGTGACCGTCGGTTCGGATGGGCTCTACCTGAACCTCAAGGGGCTGGGCACGGCCCCGCTCGACTACGTGCTCCGCGTCAGCTGAGCCCCTCTTACACGGATTTCCCAGGAGTTTCGCCATGGGCTTCAATACTTCCCTGTCCGGCATCAGCGCCGCCAACGCGGACCTGAACGTCACCGCCAACAACATCGCCAACGTCAACACCGTCGGCTTCAAGGAGTCGCGCGCCGAGTTCGCCGACGTGCTCAACTCCACCGGCTATGGCCTGCGCAACAACGCCATGGGTTCGGGCGTGCGCCTGACCAACGTCGCCCAGCAGTTCTCGCAGGGCAACATCGACCAGACCGGCCGCAGCCTGGACCTGGCCATCGAGGGCGAGGGTTTCTTCACCCTCAACATGAACGGCACGCGTGTCTATTCGCGCGCCGGCAACTTCCAGCCCGACAAGAACGGCTACGTGACCAACCCGCAGGGCGCGCGCCTGCAGGTCTACTCCCCCAGCGCCGATGGCACGCGCTTTGACGGTGCGCTGGCCGATCTGCGCCTGCTCAGCAGCGACAGCCCGCCGCGTCCGACCAGCCGCCTCGAGCTTGCCTTCACCCTGCCGGCCAACACCAAGGAGCCGACGATCAAGCCGTTCGACCCGGCCAGCAGCAACAGCTACAACTTCTCCAGCGGCGGCATCACCGTGTTCGACTCGCTGGGCGTCGGCCACGTGCAGACCTCATATTTCGTCAAGACCGCCACCCCCAACGAATGGGAGGTCTACAACTTCGTGGACGGCGTGCCGGTCAACAACGGCAGCGTGCCGGCCGACCCCGATGCCACGCCGCCGCTCCCGGCAGTGATCGGCGCTCCCACCCGGCTGGAGTTCTCCGAGAGTGGCGCGCTGGTCTCGCCGACCGACGGCAAGATCAACCTGGGCACCTTCACGCCGAGCACCGGCGCCGGCCAGCTGACCATGAACCTAGACATCTCCGGCTCGACCCAGTACGGCGAGAAGTTCAACCAGTACAACACCGGGCAGGACGGCTACGCCTCGGGCAAGCTCAACGAGATCAACATCTCCGAACAGGGCGTGGTGTATGCGCGCTATTCCAACGGCGTGGACACCGCGTTGGGCCAGGTCGCGCTGACCAACTTCAACAACCCGCAGGGGCTGCTGAGCCAGGGCAACAACCTGTGGTCGGAAACCTACGCCTCCGGCACGCCGCGCGTCGGTGCGCCGGGCAGTTCGGATCTGGGCCAGGTCCAGGCCGGTTCGCTGGAAGCCTCCACCGTCGACCTGACCCAGCAGCTGGTGAACATGATCACCGCGCAGCGCAACTTCCAGGCCAACGCGCAGATGCTCTCGACCCAGGACCAGATCACCCAGACGGTGATCAACATCCGCTGAGCCGGAGAAGGCGGGAGCGGGGGATGAAGCAGTGCGGGCTTTCCCCGCCCTGCCCCGGCCCCGCTTCTGCCGCTCCCGGCACCAGCTCGTTCCCGACTTCCCTTTCCCTGGTCCCCGCCCCCGATGGACAAAGCCCTCTACGTCGCCATGACCGGCGCCCGCGCCTCGCTGCAGGCGCAGGCCACCGTTTCCCACAACCTGGCCAACTCCGATACGCCCGGTTTCAAGGAAGCGCTGGCCAACACTGAGGCCTTCCCGATCCAGGGCCAGGGGTATGCCTCGCGCATCGACACCCTGCACGTGGACGCCGGCTTCAACCGCCGCGTCGGCGCGCAGCAGATCACCGGCAATGCGCTGGACCTGTCGCTGCAGCCGGGCAGCTGGCTGGCCGTGCAGTCGCGCGAGGGCGGGGAGGCCTATACCCGCGCCGGCGCATTGACGCTTACCCCCAACGGCATGCTCGTCACCGCCGAGGGCAATGCCGTGCTCGACGAGAACGGCAACCCGGTCGCGGTGCCGCCGCACCAGGCCATCGAAATCGGCCACGACGGCACCCTGTCGGTCATCCCGCTGGGCGAAGGCCCGCAGACTATGGCCATGGTCGGGCGGCTGCGCGTGGTGCAGGCGCCTGACGACAGGCTGCAGCGCGGGCTGGACGGATTGATGCGCAATACCGATCCGCTACAGCCCTTCGCCCAGGTCCAGGGCAAGGCGCTGGACAGCGGCATGCTCGAGTCCAGCAACGTCGACGCCGCCGGCGCGCTGGTGCAGATGATCCAGCTGCAGCGCCAGTTCGAGATGCAGGTGAAGGTCATCAAGCACGGCGACGAGAACGCGCGCAGCGCCAACACGCTGCTGCGCCTGAACGGCTGATGCCGCCGCGCCGGCCGATTGGCGCGCGGTTCTGGCACACCGCATGCATTACATCCTGCAAAGGCCCTGAAGGCCGGCACCAGCAGCAGAGGAACCGCTCATGAATCAGGCATTGTGGGTCGCCAAGACCGGCCTGGATGCGCAGCAGACGCGCATGTCCGTCGTCTCCAACAACCTGGCCAACACCAACACCACCGGCTTCAAGCAGGACCGCGCCAGTTTCGAGGACCTGCTGTACCAGCAGGTGCGGCAGCCCGGCGGTTCGTCCTCGGCGCAGACGCAGTTGCCGACCGGCCTGCAGCTGGGTACCGGCGTGCGCGTGGTGGCGACCTCCAAGAACTTCCAGCAGGGCGGCCAGCAGCAGACCGGCCGCGCCCTGGACGTGATGGTCAACGGCCGCGGCTTCTTCGAGGTGATGCTGCCCGACGGCAGTTCGGCCTATACCCGCGACGGCAGTTTCCAGATGAGCCCGCAGGGCGAACTGGTCACCAACAGCGGTTACCCGGTGCAGCCCGGCATCCAGATCCCCGAAGGCGCGCAGTCGCTGACCATCGGTGCGGACGGCACGGTCAGCGTGAAGATGGCCGGCGATGCGGCGTCGGTCGAGATCGGCTCGTTGACCCTGACCGACTTCATCAATCCCGCCGGCCTGCAGGCCAAGGGCGAGAACCTGTACCTGGAGACCACGGCCTCCGGTCCCGCGCAGAACGGCACCCCCGGCCTCAACGGCCTGGGCGGCATCGTGCAGGGCGCGCTGGAAGGCAGCAACGTCAACGTGGTGGAAGAGCTGGTGTCGATGATCGAGACCCAGCGCGCCTACGAGATGAACGCCAAGGCCATCTCCACCACCGACTCGATGCTCGGCTACCTCAACAACAACGTCTGATCGTGCCGATTACGGAACCCGCCATGGCCCGCCTGTCCAACGCCCTTCGTCTCTCCTGCGCCGCCGGCAGCCTGGTGCTGCTGGCCGGCTGCGTGGTCGCCGGCGACGTACGCCCCTATCCGGCCATGGCGCCGGTGGTGCCGGTGGTCGCGCCTTCGACCGAACCCAGCGCCGGCGCGATCTACGCCGCCGGCCCGGGGCTGAATCTCTATGGCGACCGCCGCGCCCGCGACGTCGGCGACCTGCTGACCATCACCCTGGTCGAAAGCACCTCGGCCACCACCAGCGCCAACACCGCCATCGGCAAGAAGTCGAGCATGAACATCGGCTCGCCGAGCCTGTTCGGTGCGCCGGTGACCCTGGGCGGCAAGGACGTGCTGGCCGCCAGCGCCAGCGGCGAACGCGACTTCAACGGCAAGGGCAGCAGCGCGCAGAGCAACCGCCTGCAGGGCAGCGTGACCGTGACCGTGGTCCAGCGCCTGCCCAACGGCAACCTGGTGGTGCAGGGCCAGAAGGACCTGCGCCTGAACCAGGGCGACGAGCTGGTGCAGATCCAGGGCGTCGTGCGCTCGGCCGACATCGCCACCGACAACACCATCCCCTCCAGCAAGGTCGCCGACGCGCGCATCGCCTACGGCGGCCGCGGCGCGGTGGCGCAGTCCAACGCGATGGGCTGGCTGGGACGCTTCTTCAACTCGGCGCTGGCGCCGTTCTGAGCATGGCCATGACGATTCCCGCATTCCTGCGCCACGCCACCGCCCTGCTGCTGGTGGCCGCCTGTGCCCTGCCGGCGCAGGCCGAGCGCATCAAGGACCTGGCCCAGGTCGGCGGCGTACGCGGCAACGCGCTGGTGGGTTACGGCCTTGTCGTCGGCCTGGACGGCAGCGGCGACCGCACCAGCCAGGCGCCGTTCACCGTGCAGAGCCTGAAGAACATGCTCGGCGAACTGGGCGTCAATGTTCCGTCGAACGTCAATCCGCAGCTCAAGAACGTCGCCGCGGTGGCGATCCATGCCGAACTGCCGCCGTTCGCCAAGCCCGGCCAGACCATCGACATCACCGTCTCCTCCATCGGCAACGCGATCTCGCTGCGCGGCGGTTCGCTGCTGATGGCACCGCTCAAGGGCGCCGACGGGCAGGTCTATGCCCTCGCCCAGGGCAACCTGGTGGTGGGCGGTTTCGGCGCGCAGGGCAAGGACGGTTCGCGGGTGTCGGTGAACGTGCCCAGCGTCGGCCGCATTCCCGGCGGCGCGACGGTCGAGCGCGCCCTGCCCGACGTGTTCGGCGCCAGCGGCGAGATCACCCTGAACCTGCACCAGAACGATTTCACCACCGTCGCGCGCATGGTCGCGGCGGTGAACAACGCCTTCGGCGAGGGCGCCGCGCGCGCCGTCGACGGCGTCACCGTGGCGGTGCAGGCGCCGAGCGACCAGGGCGCGCGCATCGGCCTGCTGGCGCGCATCGAGAACATCGAACTGTCGCCCGGCACCGCGCCGGCGCGGGTGGTGGTCAATTCGCGCACCGGCACCGTGGTGATCGGTTCGCAGGTGCGGGTCAGCCCGGCCGCGATCGCGCACGGATCGCTGACGGTGACCGTCAGCGAAGCCACCCAGATCAGCCAGCCCAATGCCTTCGGCGGCGGCCAGACCGTGGCCGCGCCGCAGTCCACCATCACCGCCACCAATGAAGGCAGCCGCATGTTCCGTTTCGACGGTGGCACCACGCTGGACGAGATCGTGCGTGCGGTGAACGAGGTCGGCGCCGCACCCGGCGACCTGATCGCGATCCTGGAAGCCCTCAAGCAGGCCGGCGCGCTGGGCGCCGAGCTGGAGGTGATCTGATCATGCGCATCGCCGCCCCGTCGCTGGAGCTGAACGCGGTCGTAGCCAACGACCCGGCGAAGATCGACAAGGTCTCGCGCCAGCTCGAAGGCCAGTTCGCGCAGATGCTGATCAAGAGCATGCGCGCGGCCAGCTTCGGCGATTCGCTGTTTCCCGGCGAGAACCAGATGTTCCGCGAGATGTACGACCAGCGCATCGCCGAGGCGATGACCAAGGGCCGTGGGCTGGGGCTGTCGGCGATGATCGCGCGCCAGCTGGGCGGCAGCGAACAGACCGCGCCGCCGCCGGTGGACACCTCGCTGCGCCCGGCGGCCCAGGCCGCGCAGGCCTACCGGTTGCTGGCGCCGGCTCCGGCGCCATCGGCATTGCCGGCGGCGGCGATGGCAGCCGATCCGCTGGCGGCCATGACCGGTGACGAGCAGGCCATGCCGGAGCAGCAGCTGCTGGACCTGATCGCCGGCCGCGACAGCGGCAGCCTGCATGCGGCGATCGGCGGCCGTGGCGCAAGCCCCGGGCCGGCGCCGGCGGCCGACTGGGCCATGGGCAACGACCGCTGGAGCGGCGTCGGTCCGGCCAGCGCCGGCAACGGCGCCGTGGAAGTGGCCTCGGCCGATGCCGCCGCCGACCAGCTCGGCAAGCACACCCCGGAAGGCTTCGTCGCCAGCATCTGGCCGCATGCCGAGCGGGCCGCGCGCGAACTCGGCGTCGACCCGCGCGCCCTGGTCGCGCAGGCGGCACTGGAGACCGGCTGGGGCCGCCGCCACATCAAGCGCGACAACGGCGCCAGCAGCCACAACCTGTTCGGCATCAAGGCCAGCGGCTGGAAGGGCGAGAGCGCCACCGCCGCGACCCACGAATACGTCGATGGGCAGCGCCAGAGCCAGACCGCGCGGTTCCGCGCCTATGGCTCGGCGGCCGAGAGCTTCGGCGACTACGTGCGCATGCTCAAGAACAGCCCGCGCTACCAGGCCGCGCTCAAGGCCGGCAGCGACGTGCGCGGTTTTGCACAGGGCTTGCAACGTGCCGGTTACGCCACCGATCCGGGCTACGCCGCCAAGATCGCCGCCATCGCCGCAGGTCCGACCATCGACCGCGCCGTGGCCGCCATCGGCCAGGCCGGCGCCCGCCTCGGCCAGAGCTTCGCCCAAGCCGCCGGCCTGTCCGGCATCACCCGCCGTTGAGATAGATCCCGATGTCCAGCGTCCTCTCCACCGGTAGCAGTGCCCTCATCGCCTTCCAGCGGGCGCTGGCGACCGTCAGCCACAACGTGGCCAACATCAAGACCGACGGCTACAGCCGGCAGAAGGTCGATTTCGCCACGCGCAATCCCACCGACATGGGGTACGGCGACGTCGGCAACGGCACCAGGATCACCGACATCCGCCGTGTCGCCGACCAGCTGGCGATCTCGCGCCTGCTCGACAGCAATGGCGAACTGGCGCGCCTGCAGCAGCTGTCGGGGCTGGCCGACCGGGTGGATGCGCTGTTTTCTGACAGTGCGACCAACCTCAACGGCATCTGGTCCAACTTCTTCGATTCCGTCAGCGGCCTGTCGGCCAATGCCGCCGGAACCGCCGACCGGCGCAGCATGCTCGACAACGCCAACGACCTGGTCAATCGCTTCAGGCAGCTGGCCGGCAACCTGGATTCCCTCGGCCACGAGGTCAACAACGGCCTGGTCGCCGGCACCGGCGAGATCAACCGCCTGACCAGGGAGATCGCGCAGCTCAACATCGCCATCGGCAGCGACGCCAATCGCGCCGCGCCGGACCTGCTCGACCGCCGCGACCAGTTGATAACGCAACTGGTGGGCTTCACCGGTGGCACCGCCGTCATCCAGGACGGCGGCATCATGAACGTGTACTCGGCCGGCGGCCAGGCGCTGGTGGTGGGCGGCACCGCCTCGCAGGTCACCACCGTGGCCGATCCCTACCAGCCCGAGCGCCTGCAGCTGGCGCTCCGGACCCAGGGCCAGACCATCGTCCTGGACGGCAAGGCGCTGGGCGGCAGCATCGGCGGCCTGCTCGAATTCCGCGACACCGTGCTGACCCCGGCGCAGGCCGAACTCGGCCGCATCGCGGTGGGGCTGGCGCAGGCGTTCAACGAAAGCCATCGCGAAGGCGTGGACCTGTATGGCGACATGGGCGTGGACTTCTTCACCCTGGCCCCGCCGAAGGTCTCCGCGCACAGCGGCAACAGCAACACCAGCACGGCCAGCATCGCCGCCAGCTATGGCGATCTCTCCGCGCTGGATGGCCAGAACCTGCAGCTGCGCTTCGACGGCAGCAACTGGGTGGCCACGCGCCCGGACACCGGCGTCCAGGTACCGCTGGCCGGCAGCGGCACCGCCGCCGACCCGTTCGTGGTCAACGGCATCGAGCTGGTGGTCAGCGGCACGCCGGCCATGAACGACCGCTTCCTGGTGCAGCCCACCGCCGCGGCTCCCGGCGGCCTGGCCGTGGCGATCACCGATCCGTCGCGCATCGCCGCCGCCAACCCGGTGCGGGTCAAGGCCGACCTGGGCAACATCGGTACCGGCGTGGCCGGCAAGCTCGACGTCACCGATGCCGCCAATGGCGCCCTGCTCGATCCGGTCAGCATCGACTTCATCGATGCCGACCACTACACCATCAATGGCGGCGCTCCCCTTCCCTACACGCCCGGCCAGACCATCAGCGTCAATGGCTGGAGCCTGGTGCTCGACGGCAAGCCTGCCGCGGGCGACACCTTCACCGTATCGCGCACGCCGGCCGGTTCCAGCGACAACGGCAACGCCTCGCGCATGGCCCAGGTCGAGGACGCAAAGGCCTTCAACGGCGGCACGGTCACCCTCAACGGTGCGCGTGGCGGCCTGACCACGCAGATCGGCGCGGCCGCGCGGGCGGCCGACTATTCGCTGCAGGCGCAGCAGGCCATCAACGAGAACGCGCAGGCCACGCGCGACTCGATCTCCGGCGTGAACCTGGACGAGGAAGCGGCGGACATGCTCCGCCTGCAACAGGCCTACCAGGCCGCCTCGCAGCTGATATCCACGGCCGACACCATGTTCCAGTCGATCCTGCGGGCGGTGGGCTGATGAACAACCGTATCTCCAGCGGCATGATGTACGACCAGTCGGTGTTCCTGATGCTCGCCAGGCAGAGCAAGCTCAACCATCTGGAACGCCAGCTCGCCACCGGGCAGAAGATCGTCTCGGCCAAGGACGACCCAGTCGCTTCGGGCACGGCGGTGGGCATGGACCGCATCCTGGCCGAACTGACCCAGCTGGGTTCGAACGCGGCAACCGCGCAGAACCGGCTCGGGCTGCAGGAAAACGCACTGGCCCAGGCCGGCGAACTGCTGCAGCGCGTATCCGAACTGACGATCCAGGCCAACAACGCCGCGCTGTCGGCGGCCGACCGCAAGAGCTCGGCCGCCGAACTGCGCTCGATCCGCGATTCGCTGCTGTCGCTGGCCAACAGCACCGACGGCAACGGGCGCTTCCTGTTCGGCGGCGCCGCCGACGGCGCGGCGCCGTTCATTGCGGCAGGCGGCAGCGTCGCCTACAACGGCGACCAGACCCAGCGCCAGGTGGAAATCGCGCCGGGCACCTTCGTCCAGGACGCATTGCCCGGAAGCGAAATATTCATGCGCGTCCGTACCGGGGACGGCATCGTCGATGGCAATGCCGCCAGCGGCAATACCGGCCAGGCAGTGCTGACCGACATCGGCCGCGACGGCTCGGCCAACTGGAACGGCGAATCATGGACCCTGCGTTTCACCGCGCCGGATACCTATGAAATCGTCGATGCCGGCAGCAACGTGGTCGGCGGCGGCACCTATGTCCCGGGCGAGGACATCGTGTTCCAGGGCCTGCGCGTGCGCCTGAACGGCACCCCGGACGCCAACGACGAATTCAACGTCGGTACGGCCGGCAACCGCGATGTGTTCGCCACCCTCGAACGTCTGGCGCAGGCCCTGGAAATGGATGCCTCCACTCTCGCCGGGCGCACCGCGCAGCAGAACCTGCTGCAGTCCAGCCTGCGCGACGTGGCCCGCGCATCGGAAAAGCTGATCGATTCGCGCGCATCTGGCGGCGCGCAACTGGGCGCCATCGACAACGCCGCCTCGCTGCGCGAGGCCAATGCCATCACCCTGAAAGATTCGCTCTCGCAGCTGCGCGACCTCGACTACGCCGAGGCCATCGGCCAGTACAAGCTCGAGAGCGCCGCCCTGCAGGCCGCACAGACCCTTTTCACGCAGATGCAGTCCATGTCGCTGTTCAACATGATCCGCTGATCCAGACCAACGCAGAAGCACTGCTTTCCCTTATCAGGCAAGACCCGAGCACAACGGAGAAGTCCCATGGCACAGATCATCAACACCAACATCATGTCGCTGAACGCCCAGCGCAACCTGAACACCAGCGGCGGCGCACTGGCCACCAGCATCCAGCGTCTGTCCTCGGGCCTGCGCATCAACAGCGCCAAGGATGACGCCGCCGGGCTGGCCATTTCCGAACGCTTCACCACCCAGATCCGCGGCATGAACCAGGCCGCGCGCAATGCCAACGACGGCATCTCGCTGGCGCAGACCGCCGAAGGCGCGCTTGGCGAGATCAGCAACAACCTGCAGCGCATCCGCGAGCTGGCGGTGCAGTCGCGCAACGCCACCAACTCCAGTTCCGACCGTATGGCGCTGGACGCCGAAGTACAGCTGCTGAAGGCCGAAATCCAGCGCGTGGCCGAAGAGACCAATTTCAACGGCACCCCGTTGCTCAACGGCAGCTTCATGAACCAGGCGTTCCAGGTCGGCGCCGACCAGGGCCAGGTCATCAACATCGCCCAGATCGCCAACGCCAACATCAAGGCGCTGGGCAACTGGAACCGCGTGGATACGCCGGCGGGCATGGCGGGCGTCGCCGCGACCGCATCGGGCGGTACCACCACGATGACCGGCACGGTCCTGGCCGCAGCGTCCGGTGTCGGCACCCCAACCCCGGCAACCGGCAGCACGGCTACGTTCGCTGCATCCACCTTCATTGCGGATTTCGCTACCGATGGCACCGTCACGTTTGACGTGACCATCGGCAGCGGATCGGCGCAGACGATTACCCTCGACGGCACCTACGCCGATATCGGCGAGCTGAGGGATGCAATCAATGGCCAGCTCACCGGCGCTACCGCCATGGACTCCGGCGGCAACATTGTCATCACCAACGACATCACGGGCGCCGCATCCGGGGCCATTGTCGTGGACAACTTCGACGCAGGCACCAACACCGCCGTCACCGCCCTGCCGACCGTCACCCAGACTGCCGGCACGGATTACGCTCCGGGAGTCCCGGGTACCCCCACGTTCGGTACGGTTGCGGCCGGCGAGTTCAGCATCAATGGCGTCGGTATCGTCAGCGCCGGCGGCGCTACCGCCTCCGACGGTGTCGATGCGCTGATCACCGCGTTCAACGCCGCCAAGGCGCTTCCGGCCAACGCCGCCACGCTGGGCAACATCACCGCCTCCAACGTCAATGGCCGCCTGCAGCTGGTGGATTCCACCGGCGCGGCCGTCACCATCGGCGGTACCGCGCCCGGCAACGCCGGCATGCTCAACATCACGCCGGTCAACACCAGCACGCTCGGTGCCGGCAGCTTCGTCATCGCCGGTTCCAAGGGCACCGCCACCATCGACTTCCCCGCCGCCGGCGGCGCCGGCCAGCGCGCCAGCGATCTGGTCAAGGCCATCAACAACCAGAGTTACAACACCGGCGTCACCGCCTCGCTGGATGCCACCGGCAAGCTGCAGCTGGCCTCGTTGAGCGGGAATTTCTCGGTAGCCCCGGCTGGCACCGGCACCGCCGCCGACCTGCTCGCCAACACCGGCTTGACCGAGGGGCTCACCGGCGTCATGGATCCGGCATTGCCGCCGGTGGTGACCGTGGGCACCAGCTGGGTAGCCGGCGCCGCCGAAACCGGTTTTGCCGACCTGGATGTGACCAGCGCGCTGGGCGCGGACAACGCGCTGGCGGCCATGGACGCTGCCCTGCAGTCCATCAACTCGGCCCGCGCGGATCTGGGCGCGGTCCAGAACCGCTTCACCTCCACCATCGCGAACCTGAACACTTCGTCGGAAAACCTGACGGCCGCCCGCAGCCGCATCCGCGATACCGACTACGCGGTGGAAACCGCCGAGCTGACCCGCACGCAGATCCTGCAACAGGCCGGTACCGCAATGCTGGCCCAGGCCAACCAGGTGCCGCAGAGCGTGCTCAGCCTGCTCAAGTAAGGCTGAGCAGTTCCGCCGCGAAGGCCCTGGCTTGTCCAGGGCCTTCGCGTTTTCAGGGCGGAAAACATTCCGTCATGGCAGGGGAATCCAAGCAGGCGGCGCGCGGCCGCCGCGCCATGTAAACAGCGCCCGTGGCAGCGCAGATGTCCCTGCTCGCCTGTCTACCCTTCCAGGCCGAAGCAGGAGGCGGCGAGACGTGTCGATTGGTTCGCATGCTTCCCGCCCGCGGCGTGCGTTGATCGCACCCGGGCGGGACAACTACAAAAACGGCGCCTTTGGGGGCGGCCCCCACCCGCCGGTTGCTGTTGGTTGCCCGCCGGCGCCCCCGGGCCGGG
>NZ_JASCOS010000043.1:0-26747 GCF_029959705.1 Stenotrophomonas sp. PS02297
CAGCAGCAGCGCGCCGCCATCGCCCGCGCCCTGGCCGGCAGCCCGCGCCTGCTGCTGGCCGACGAACCGACCGGCAACCTGGACACGCAGATGGCGCGCGGCGTCATGGAACTGCTGGAGGAGATCAACAGCCAGGGCACCACCATCGTCATGGTGACCCACGATCCGGAGTTGGCCGCGCGCGCACAGCGCAACGTGCACATCGTCGACGGCCAGGCCACCGACCTGCTGCGCGAACCGTCGCTGGCGCAGGCCTGACCCGTTCCCCCGCCCGTCCGCCCCGCGGACAGGCGGGGCCCGGGGAGGGGCACCCTGGCTTGCGTCCGCCCCCTCCCGACCTCCCCTTTGCCCGGCAAAGAGGAGGAGCGATTCCCCGCAACCGGAACCGTCCATGTTCGCCTACTACCTGAAACTCGGCCTGCAGAGCCTGCGGCGCACGCCGGTGCTCACCACGTTGATGGTGCTGTCCATCGCCGTGGGCATCGGCGCGGCGATGACCACGCTGACGGTGATGCACCTGCTGTCCGGCGATCCGCTGCCGGGCCGCAGCCAGCACATCTTCTACCCGCAGGTCGATGCGCTCTCGACCGAGCGCGCGCGGCGCTACCCGCCGGACATGCTCGACTACACCTCGGCGATGGACCTGTGGCGCGCCAGGCGCGGCGACCGCCAGGCGCTGGTGAACGACAGCGAGATCAAACTGCACGCGCCGGAAACCGGGCAACCGCCGCTGATGACGATGATGCTTTCCACGCACGCCGACTTCTTCCCGATGTTCGCGGTGCCCTTCGCCTTCGGCGGGCCCTGGACGGGCGAAGACGACGAGCGGCGCGCGCGGGTCGCCGTCATCTCGTCCGACCTCAACGAAAAACTGTTCGGCGGCAAGGACAGCGTCGGCCGCACCCTGCGCATCCGCGATGCCGACGTGCGCATCGTCGGCGTGCTGGGGCCGTGGCGGCCGTCGCCGCAGTTCCACACCCTGGCCGGCGGCAACTTCTCGCAGGGCGACACCGCCAGCTTCTACGGCAAGCCCGAGGACGTGATGGTGCCGTTCCAGACCGGGCTGGAAATCAACGATGGCAACTTCAGCCAGTTCACCTGCAATGCACTGCCTGCCGTGCCCGGCCACCTGCAGAACAGCGAGTGCGTCTGGCTGCAGCTGTGGGTGGAACTGGGCAGCGCCGCCAAGGTCGCCGACTACCGCCGCTTCGTCGCCGACTACGCCGCGCAGCAGAAAGCGCTGGGCCGCATTCCCTTCCCGGAGAATGCGCGCCTGCTGTCGCTGATGCAGTGGCTGGACTACAACCAGGTGGTGCCGCGCGACGTGCGCCTGCAGAGCTGGCTGGCGCTGGCGTTCCTGGTGATCTGCCTGTTCAACACGGTCGGCCTGCTGCTGGCCAAGTTCCTGCGCCGCAGCGGTGAGATCGGCGTGCGTCGTGCGCTGGGCGCATCCAAGCGCTCGATCTTCGCGCAGTGCCTGATCGAAGCCGGCCTGATCGGCCTGATCGGCGGCACGCTCGGCCTGCTGCTGACCCTGCTCGGGTTGTGGGCGATCCGCAGCCAGCCGGTGGAATACGCCGATCTCGTGCACCTGGATCTGCCGATGTTCGCGGCCACCTTCGTCTTGTCGGTGTCGGCCAGCATCGTCGCCGGACTGTTCCCCGCCTCGCGCGCCAGCCGCATCGCGCCGGCGATGCAGCTGAAGACCCTGTAAGCGGAGCCAACGCATGGACATCAAGCCAATCCTCTCCGCCCTGGGCCGCCACCGCATCGCCGCCGCATTGATCGTGCTGGAAATCGCGCTGGCCTGCGCGGTGCTGTGCAATGCCTTCCTGCTGATCGCCGGCCGCCTGCAGCTGATGCATATCGACAGTGGCGTGCAGGAGAACACCGTGGGCATGATCGCGCTGAGCGGCTGCGACGGCTGCAACAACGCCGACCTCAACGCACGCGTACTTGGCGCGCTGCGCGCGATCCCCGGCGTGCGCGCCGCCGGCACCGCCAACAGCGCCCCGTTCGGCCCGCGCGCCGGCATGATGGGTGCCACGCTCGACCGCGAGGGGAAGCAGTGGGGCGGCGTGCTGCACTTCTACATGGCCGATGCCGCCGCGATCGAGACGCTGGGCCTGCGCCCGGTACAGGGCAACGCCTTCGCCGCCAGCGATTTCCAGCCGATCGACAACTTCGTGCCGAGCGACGCACCGGTGTGGATCACCCGCGCACTGGCCGAGCACCTGTGGCCGGGCGAGAGCCCGCTGGGCAAGGAACTGTGGAGCGGCGCGCATTTCCGCGTGACCGGCGTGGTGGACCACTTCGCCGTCACCTCCCCCGGCCGCACCGAGGAAGGCGTGGCCGGCGTGCAATGGTCGGTGATCGTGCCGGTGCGCGACGACGCGCAATCGGGCACCTACGTGCTGCGTGCCGATCCGCTCGACCTGCCGCAGGTGATGCAGGCCGCGCGCGCGGCGGTGGCCCGCGCCGTGCCCGAGGCGGTGATCGACCAGCAGCAGAGCCGCATGCTGTCCGAACTGCGCGAACGCTATTTCCGCAGCGACCGCGCCATGGCATGGCTGCTGGTCGGCGTGATCGCCGCGATGCTGCTGGTCACCGCGCTGGGCATCATCGGCCTGGCCAGCTTCTGGGTGCAGCAGCGCACCAAGCAGATCGGCATCCGCCGCGCGCTCGGCGCCACCCGCGGCCAGATCACCCGCTACTTCCAGACCGAGAACCTGCTGCTGACCGGCACCGGCATCACCCTCGGCATGCTGCTGGCCTATGGCGGCAACCAGATGCTGATGCACTACTTCGAAACCGCGCGGCTGCCGCTGCACTACCTGCCGCTCGGCGCGGTGGCCTTGCTGCTGCTGGGCCAGGCCGCCGTCATCGGCCCGGCGCTGCGCGCCGCCGCCGTCCCACCCATCGTCGCCACCCGCAGCGCCTGAACCGCGCAAGGAAACAAGCATGTTCGCCTACTACTTCAAACTCGCGCTGCGCAGCTTCCGCCGCAACAAGGTGCTCACCGCGCTGATGGTGCTGGCCATCGCGCTGGGCATCGGCGCGGCGATGACCACCCTGACCGTGTTCAAGGTGCTGTCCGGCGACCCCATCCCGCACAAGAGCGAGCGCCTGTTCTACGTGCAGCTGGACCCCTACACCCGCGACGGCTACAAGCCCGGCGAGGAACCGGAGCAGCAGTTGACCCGCTTCGATGCCGAGGAACTGCTGCGGCAGAAGAAGGCGCCGCGGCAGGCGATGATGACCGGCGGCGACGGCATCGTCGATCCGCGGGTCGACGCGCTCAAGCCGTTCAGCGTCGGCGCGCGCTTCACCTCGGGCGATTTCTTCCCGATGTTCGACACGCCGTTCCTGTACGGACAGGGCTGGAGCGGTGCCGAGGACACCGGCCACGCGCGGGTGGCGGTGATCGGCCGCACCCTCAACGAGAAGCTGTTCAAGGGCGAGAACAGCGTCGGCCGCGAAGTACTGTTCGAAGGCCACCCGCTGCGCATCGTCGGCGTGCTCGATACGTGGTCGCCGCAGCCGCTGTTCTACGACGTGTTCGTCGGCAAGTTCGACCGCAAGGAAGAGGTGTTCCTGCCCTTCTCCACCTCGCGCGACCTGGACCTGGACCGCAGCGGCAACATGAACTGCTTCGGCCGCGAGATCGTCAACGATGCCACCGCGCTGAACGTACCCTGCGCCTGGATCCAGTACTGGGTGGAACTGGACTCGGCCGGCGACGCCGCCACGTTCAAGACCTA
Organism: Stenotrophomonas sp. PS02297; assembly: GCF_029959705.1. Lineage (NCBI taxonomy): Bacteria > Pseudomonadati > Pseudomonadota > Gammaproteobacteria > Lysobacterales > Lysobacteraceae > Stenotrophomonas > Stenotrophomonas sp. PS02297. The sequence continues at coordinate 3,762 of NZ_JASCOS010000043.1, forward strand.
CCTGGACAACTACTCCGACCAGCAGCGTGCCGCCGGCCGTTTCGAGCGCCCGGCCAATACCCGCCTGCGCAACGTGATGCAGTGGATGGACTTCCGCGGCGTGGTGCCCGGCGACGTGCGCCTGCAGATGTGGCTGGCCTTCGGTTTCCTGCTGGTGTGCCTGGTCAACACGGTCGGCCTGCTGCTGGCCAAGTTCCTGCGCCGCAGCGGCGAGATCGGCGTGCGCCGCGCGCTCGGCGCCAGCCGCATGGAGATCTTCAAGCAGTGCCTGGTCGAGGCCGGCACGGTGGGGCTGGCCGGCGGCCTGCTGGGCCTGCTGTTCGCGCTGGGCGGGTTGTGGGCGGTACGGCAGCGTCCGGCCGAGTACGCGTCGCTGGCGCACCTGGACGGCTCGATGCTGCTGCTGACCTTCGCCCTGGCCATCGCCGCCAGCCTGCTGGCGGGCATCCTGCCGGCATGGCGGGCGATGCAGGTGACGCCGGCGCTGCAGCTCAAGAGCCAATAAAGCTGGAACAACTGGAGGAGTGGGGAGCAGGCGACCGGCTCTCCTCTCACTTCCCACTCCTCGTTTTTTTATTTTCCGCTCCCGGAGAACCCCATGGAAATCCGCCCCATCCTCTCCACGCTGGCGCGCCACAAGATGGCTGCCGCCCTGATCGTGCTGGAGATCGCGCTGAGCTGCGCCATCATCTGCAACGCGCTGTTCATCGTCACCCAGCGCCTGGAAACCCTGAACCTGGCCAGCGGCATCGACGACGACCGCCTGATCGAGATCGCCCTGAGCGGCATCGGCCAGCAGACCGACGCCGACGCCCGCACCGCCGAAGACCTGGCCTCGCTGCGCGCCATCCCCGGCGTGGAGCGCGTGGCGATCACCAACCAGCTGCCGTTCCAGAACGGCAGCTGGAACACCTCGCTCTCGCTCACTCCCGAGCAGGAAGTGCCTACCCTCAACGCCACCCAGTACCTGGTCAACGAGGGCGCGCTGGCCACCATGGGCCTGAAGCTGATCGCCGGCCGCGACTTCAACGCCGACGAGTACAAGAGCAACGACGAGCTGCGTTCGATCGAAGACGTCGCCAGCCTGCGCTCGGCGATCATCCTGAGCAAGGCGTCCGCCGACAAGATGTTCCCCGACGGCGGCGCGGTCGGCAAAACCGTGTACATGGCCAACATCCAGCTGACCATCGTCGGCGTGGTCGACACCCTGCTGCGCCCGAACCTGATGGGCGGCAACCGCACGTTCTCGGTGATCTTCCCGATCCGCATGAACTTCTCCAACGGCGGCCGCTACCTGGTCCGCGTCACCGACCCGGCGCGCCGCGCCGAGGTGCTCGACCAGGCGCTGGCCGCGCTGGACAAGAACGACCCCAACCGCCTGGTCTGGCGCAAGCAGACCTACGAGCAGGGCCGCGCCAGGTACTTCGCCAACGACCGCGACATGATCGGCCTGCTGCTGATCGTCAGCGGCCTGTTGCTGCTGGTCACCGCACTGGGCATCGTCGGCCTGGCCAGCTTCTGGGTGCAGCAGCGCACCAAGCAGATCGGCATCCGCCGTGCGCTGGGCGCGACCAGGGGCCAGATCCTGCGTTATTTCCAGACCGAGAACTTCCTGCTGGCGACGATCGGCATCGTCATCGGCATGCTGCTGGCCTACCTGCTGAACCAGTGGCTGATGGGACGCTACGAACTGCCGCGCCTGCCGCTGCTGTACCTGCCGGTCGGCGCGGGCGCGCTGTGGCTGCTGGGGCAGATGGCGGTGTTCGGCCCGGCCCGCCGCGCCGCGGCGATCCCGCCGGCCGTCGCCACCCGCAGCACCTGAGCCGGCTGAATGCCCCTCGCCCCACGGGGGAGGGGCCGCGGCCGGAGACCACCGGATCGCGCCAGTCCCCTCATCCATCACTTCGCACCGCAATCCCCCGGGGGGCATCCCCCGAAGGGAAAAGGAAATCCTGGAGCCCTCATGCTCGGCTACTACCTGCAGCTCGCGCTGCGCAGTTTCCGCCGCAACAAGGTACTGACCGCGTTGATGGTGGTGACGATCGGCATCGGCATCGGCGCGGCCATGACCACGCTCACGCTGTACAAGGTGCTGTCCGGCGACCCGATCCCGGAGAAGAGCACGCGGCTGTTCTATCCGCGGCTGGAACCGCGCACGCTCGGCCGCGATGTCAGCGTGGACCCGGAGCCGATGGAGCAGATGACCCGCTTCGACGCCGAGGAACTGCTGCGGCAGAAGCGCGGACTGCGCCAGGCGATGATGAGCGCCGGCTCGCTGACGGTGCTGCCCGAGGGTACCGCCGCACAGCCGTTCCGCGCCGCGTCGCGCTACACCTCGGCCGATTTCTTCGCCATGTTCAACGCGCCGCTGCGCGCCGGCCATGCGTGGAGCGCGGACGATGACATGTCGCGCGCACGCGTGGCGGTGATCGGCGCCAAGCTGGCCGAAAAGCTGTTCGGCGATGCCGATCCGATCGGGCGCGAGATCCACGTGTCGCAGGGCGTGCTGCGCGTCATCGGGGTGATGGACGAGTGGAAGCTCAACCCTCGCTTCTACGACCTGAGCAACCGCCGCTTCGGCGGCGGCGAACAGGTGTTCCTGCCGTTCTCCACCTCGCGCGACATGCGCCTGCCCACGCAGGGCAACATGAACTGCTGGGGCAACAGCAACGGCGACCCGGAAGGCGCGCGCGGACTCAATGCGCCCTGCACCTGGCTGCAGTACTGGGTGGAACTGGAATCGCCAGAGAAGGCCGCCGACTACCGCAAGTACCTGGCCGACTATTCGGACCAGCAGCGCGCCGCCGGCCGCTTCGAGCGACCGACCAATGTGCGCCTGGACGACGTGATGGGCTGGCTCGACTACAACCGGGTGGTGCCCAACGACGTGCGCATGCAGATGTGGCTGGCGTTCGGCTTCCTGCTGGTGTGCCTGCTCAACACGGTCGGCCTGCTGCTGGCCAAGTTCCTGCGCCGCAGCGGCGAGATCGGCGTGCGCCGCGCGCTCGGCGCCGCGCGCGGCGACATCTTCCGGCAATGCCTGACCGAGGCCGGCGCGATCGGCCTGGCCGGCGGCCTGCTCGGCCTCGGCTTCGCCGCGCTGGGGCTGTGGCTGATCCGCCAGCAGCCGGACGACTACGCACGCCTGGCGCAGCTGGACATCGGCACGCTGCTGATGACCTTCGCACTGGCCCTGCTGGCCAGCCTGCTGGCCGGCATGCTGCCGGCGTGGCGGGCGATGCAGGTGCCGCCGGCATTGCAGCTCAAGAGCCAGTAAGGAGAGAAACGCCATGGAAATCCGCCCCATCCTCTCCGTCCTGATGCGGCACAAGACCGCCGCGGCGTTGATCGTGCTCGAGATCGCGCTGAGCTGCGCGATCATCTGCAATGCGATCTTCGTGATCGGCCACCGTACCGGGGAGATGCGCCGCGACAGCGGCATCGCCGAGGACGAACTGGTCTACATCAGCGTCAGCAGCCTGCAGCCGGATCGCAACCGCGACGCGATGCGGCGCGAGGACACCGCCACCCTGGCCGCCGTGCCCGGGGTCAGGTCGGTCACCAGCGTCAACCAGCTGCCCTACGGCGACAACGTCTGGGCCTCGGGCATCAACCTGCGCCCGGGCCAGGCCGAGTCCATCGTCACCGCGTCCAATTACATGGACGATGGCCGGCTGCTGCCCACCCTGGGCCTGCGCATCGCCGAAGGCCGCGGCTTCAATCCCGACGAGTACCAGAACCAGGACGCGCTGGAGGCGGCCGGACCGACGCCGCAGGTGCCTTCCGTCCTGTTGAGCCGCTCGCTGGCGGCGCGGTTGTTCCCGGGCAGGAGCGCGCTCGGCCAGGACATCTACGTCTGGGGCGACAAGCCCAGCCGCGTGGTCGGCGTGGTCGACCGGCTCATCGCGCCGGGGCGCGGCCGCACCTTCGAGGACAGCTTCCACACCATGATCTTCCCGCTGTGGACATCCAACGGCGACTACGTGCTGCGCACCGATCCCGAACGCCGCGGCGAAGTGCTCAAGGCCGCCGTGGCCGCGCTCAACCGGACCGATCCCAACCGGATCATCGACACGCAGAGCACGGTGAGCGAAATGCGCCGCGACTTCTACAGCCGCGACCGCGCGGTGATCTGGCTGCTGGTGAGCGTCTGCGTCGCGCTGCTGGCGGTGACCGCCTTCGGCATCGTCGGCCTGGCCAGTTTCTGGGTGCAGCAGCGTACCCGCCAGATCGGCATCCGCCGCGCGCTCGGCGCCACCCGCGCGCAGATCCTGCGCTATTTCCAGGCGGAGAATTTCGTGCTCACCAGCACCGGCATCGTGCTCGGCGTGCTGCTTGCCTATACCTTGAACCTGACCCTGATGCGCCAGTACGAACTGCCGCGCCTGCCGCTGGTCTACATTCCGGCCAGCGCGCTGCTGCTGTGGCTGCTGGGCCAGGCCGCGGTACTTGGACCCGCGCGCCGCGCCGCCTCCATTCCACCGGCCGTCGCCACGCGCAGCGCCTGATATCCGCGGGAACTCCTGATGAAGACCACGCTGCGCCTGTTGCCCCTGCTGCTGATGTCGCCCGCCGCCGTGCTGGCGGCCGACGACCTGGCCACCACCATCACCGCGCTCGACGATGCGGTGTTCGACAGCTTCAACCAGTGCCAGGACCCTGCGCAGCTGCAGAAGCACGCCGGCTACTTCGACCCGGCGGTCGAGTTCTACCACGACACCGGCGGGGTCACCTGGACCCGCGAGGCGATGCTGGACAACACGCGCCGCCACGCCTGCGGCCGCTACACCCGCGAACGGGTGGCCGGCAGCCTGCAGGTATTCCCGGTCAAGGACTTCGGCGCCATCGCCCAGGGCAGCCACCGTTTCTGCGATACCGCCAGCGGCAGGTGCGAGGGGCTGGCGGACTTCGTCATGCTCTGGCGCCTGCACGATGGCCAGTGGTCGATCACCCGCGTGCTGAGCTATGCCCACCGCGCAGCCCATCCGCCGGCGGTGCAGCCATGAACTACACGCTGGAGCTGGGCTTGAAGGGACTGTGCCGGCACCCGCGCACGATGCTGCTGGCGGTGTTCACGATGGCGCTGGGCCTGGCCGCGACGATGACCATGCTGACCCTGCTGGCGATGCTCTCGGCCGATCCGCTGCCGGGCCAGAGCCGCAACCTGTACCTGGCGTGGGTGGATTCGCGGCAGGCGCCCGACGCCGGCGACAAGCTCGACGACGAAAGCCGCACGCCGCCGCGCCTGCTGAAGCTGGCCGACGTAAAGGCGCTTGCCGCCGCCATGCCGCAGGCGCGGCAGGCGGCGCTGGTGCCGACCTCGCTGTCCCTCGACAACGAGGACGGCAGCACCCAGGCCTCGGTGCGCGCGCTGCTCGCAACCGGGCCGATGCCGTCGATGTTCGCGGTGCCGCTGCAGCACGGCCGCTACTGGACCGCGCAGGAGGAACGCGAACATGCCCCGGTGGCGATCATCGACCGCGAAACCAGCCTGAAACTGCTCGGCACCGCCAATGGCACCGGCCAGCGGGTCCGTATCGGCAGGACGTTGTTCCAGGTCATCGGCATCAGCGCCGGGTGGAATCCACAACCGCACTTCTACGCGCTGCAGGGCAACGAGAGCGCGTGGGGCAAGCAGTTCGCCGTGCGCGTCTACCTGCCGCTGGAAAGCGCGCTGGATGCCGGCGTGACGCCGGCGAGCAGCCAGGACTGCGACCGCGGCAAGCATGGCGGGTTCCGCTTCAACGAACTCGACGTCGGCGCCTGCCGCTTCCTGCAGCTGTGGGCCGAGCTGACCACGCCCGAATCCGTGCGCTCGTTCAACGACCAGCTCGACGGTTACACCCGCCAGCGCCATGCCGAGGGCGTCTTCGTGCGTCCCCCGCAGTCGCGGCTGTACAGCGTGCGGCAATGGCTGGCCGCCAACCGCGCAGTGCCGGCCAGCGTGCACCTGAACCTGTGGCTGGCGGCAGGCCTGCTCGGCCTGTGCATGGTCAACGTCGCCGGGCTGCTGGCGGCGCGCTTCCTGCGCCGCGGCACGGAACTGGGGGTACGCCGCGTGCTGGGCGCGTCGCGCCGCGACATCGTCCTGCAATGCCTGACCGAAGCCGGCATCGCCGGCCTGGCCGGCGGCCTGCTGGCCTTGCCGCTGACCCTGTTCGGGCTGTGGGTGGTGCGCCTGCAGGACCGTGGCTATACCGAACTGGCGCACCTGAATCCGCTGCTGTTCCTCGCCCTGCTCGCACTGGCGGTGCTGGTCGGCCTGCTGGTGGGCGTGCTGCCGGCCTGGCGGGCGACACGCATCGAGCCGGCGCTGCAGGTGAAGAGCCTCTGACGGGGAATGACCATGGGAACCGCTTTCACCTTACCCGCCATCGGCCCGATCATCTCGGGGCTGCGCCGCCATCGGCTGATGCCGCTGCTGGTCATCGCCCAGATCGCCTTGGCCTGCGCCATCCTGACCAACGCCCTGTTCCTGCTGCAAAGGCAACTGGCGCCGCTGCTGGTCGACGACGGCATCGTCCGCGACGAAGTGCTGCTGGTGGACCAGCTGATCCTGGGCAAGGGCCGCTGGAGCACCGCCGAGGTGCAGGCCACCCGGGAAGCCCTGCGCGCGCTTCCCGGCGTGCGCGCGGTCGCGCCGACCACCGGCGTGCCGATGCGCCAGGTGATGACCTTCGAACTGCCGGTGAAAAGCCCGGCCGGCGTCACGGTGGCCGCCACCGGCTATGCCGGCGACGGACTGGTGCAGGCGCTGGGCCTGGAGATCGTGCAGGGCCGGGATTTCAGCGACGACGAGTACGCCGCCACTGGCGCCCTGTTCGGCGATGGCAACCGCGGCAACATCGTGCCGGTGGTGATCACCGAAGCCCTGGCCCGGCACCTATTCCCCGATGGCGGTGCGCTCGGTGGCCGGCTGGGCGGCGACGAAGGCCCCGACGACGACAGCTACTACGTGGTGGTCGGTACCGTCCGCCATCTGCTGCGCTACCAGCTCGGCGAACTGGACGACGGCCAGGCCGAGTATTCGATGCTCTACCCGGCGCGCAGGTTCGACAACCTGCCGGTCATGTCCTACGTGGTGCGCACCGATCCCCTGCGCCGGGACGAAGTGGCCAAGGCCATCCCCGCGCTGCTGGAACGCCAGTTCGGTGGCCGCCTGATGCGCGGCGTGCCGCCGGTCGTCATCGATTACGAAAGCCAGCGGCGCGACGCGTTCACGCAACGGCGCGCGGCCGTCTGGCTGCTCGGCACCGTCTGCGTGGTGGTCACCCTGATCACCGTGATCGGCATCGCCAGCCTCAGCGGCTACTGGATCGAGCAACGTACCCGGCAGATCGGCATCCGCCGCGCGCTGGGCGCTACCCGGCGGCAGATCCTGGGCCATTTCCGCTGGGAAAACCTGCTGCTGGGCTGCGCCGGGCTGGCGCTGGGCCTGCCGCTGGCGCTGGCGATCAACCAGTTGCTGATGCACTACCACGAGCTGCCGCGGCTGCCGCTGCACTGGCTGCCGATCGGTGCGGCGGTGCTGCTGCTCACCGGCCAGTGCGCGGTGTCCGGCCCGGCCCGTCGCGCGGCGTCGATTTCACCGGCCATGGCGACGCGCGGCGCATGATGCCGGCCAACGCCCGCCAGACACCTTTCGAAGCCGCAGCCGCCACCTGCGGATGCGGTGCGCAGCGTGTAAGGTCTGCGCTTCCCTTTTCCTCCCGCCTGCCCCAACCGTGATGCCGCAGATACTGATCATCGACGACAACGCCGCCGTGGCCACCGCGCTGGACGTGCTGTTCTCGCTGCACGACATCGAGACGCGGCATGCGTGCTCGCCCGAGCAGGGGCTGGCGATGCTCGCCGAGCAGGAGTTCGACCTGGTGATCCAGGACATGAACTTCACCGCCGATACCACCTCCGGCGAGGAAGGGCAGGTGCTGTTCCGGCAGATCCGCGACAGCTGGCCGGACCTGCCGGTGATCCTGCTCACCGCCTGGACCCACCTGGACAGCGCGGTGGAACTGGTCAAGGCCGGCGCCGCCGACTACCTGGCCAAGCCGTGGGATGACGGGCGCCTGCTGACCACGGTCAACAACCTGCTGGAGCTGGCCGAGACCCGCCGCGAACTGAGCCGCCGCCGCCAGCGCGAGCTGAAACAGCGGCAGAGCCTGCACGAGCGCTACGACCTGGCCGGCGTGGTGTTCGCCGACCCGGCCAGCGAGCGCGTCATCAGCCTGGCCTGCCAGGTCGCCCGCTCCGACCTGCCGGTGCTGATCACCGGCCCAAACGGCGCCGGCAAGGAGAAGATCGCCGAGATCATCCAGGCCAACTCCGGCAAGCGCGGCGGCCCGTTCGTCGCGCTCAACTGCGGCGCGATCCCCGCCGAGCTGATCGAGGCCGAACTGTTCGGCGCCGAAGCCGGCGCCTATACCGGCGCCAACAAGGCGCGCGAGGGCAAGTTCGAGGCTGCCGACGGCGGCACCCTGTTCCTGGACGAGATCGGCAACCTGTCGCTGACCGGGCAGATGAAACTGCTGCGCGTGCTGGAGACCGGCCGCTTCGAGCGCCTGGGTTCCAACCGCGAGCGCCAGGTGAAGGTGCGCGTGGTCAGCGCCACCAACGCCGACCTGCCGGCGATGATCCGCGACGGCAGCTTCCGCGAAGATCTCTATTACCGCCTCAACACCGTGGAGCTGGCGCTGCCGGCGCTGGGCGAGCGGCGCGAGGACATCCTGCCGCTGGCGCGCCATTTCCTCGGCGACGAGGGCAAGGCGCTGTCGCCGCAGGCCGCGCAGGCGCTGCAGCGGCACACCTGGCCCGGCAACGTGCGCGAACTGCGCAACGTGATCCAGCGCGCCAGCCTGCTCGCGCAGGGGCCCCGGATCGAAGCGCCCGACCTCAACCTGCCGCGCGCGCCGCTGCGCCCGACCGCGCCGGCGGACGAGCCGGACCGCGCACGCATCGTCGGCGCGCTGGAGCGCGCCGGCGGCGTCATCGCCCAGGCCGCCGCCGACCTCGGCCTGAGCCGGCAGGCGCTGTACCGGCGCATGGACCGCCACGGCATCCCGCGCGAATGAAACGGCCATGTTGAGAACGCGCTCCTTCACCTTCCGCCTGTTCCTGCGCCTGCTGCCGGTGCTGGGACTGGCCGCGGCCCTGCCGTGGTTGCTGGCCTACTGGATGGATCGCGGCTGGGTGGTCTCCCTGGTCTCCACCGCCCTGCTGCTGGCGCTGATGTGGTGGACCCTGCGCCGCGCCACCGCGCCGATCCGCTCGCTGCTGCGCTCGCTGGCCGGCATCACCAGCAGCTACCGCGACGGCGAATACAACTTCGGCGTGCACTGGCGCGGCGACGACGAGCTGGCGCAGCTGGTGAAGGCGCATGCCGAGCTTGGCGACGTACTGCGCGAGCAGCGCCAGTCGCTGGTGCAGCGCGAATTGCTGCTGGACACGATGGTGCAGAACACGCCGGTGGCGATGCTGCTGCTGGCCGATGGCGGCGATGGCGTCCAGCGCGTGGCGTTCTCCAACCTGTCCGCGCGCAAGCTGCTGCACGGCGGCTGGAAGCTGGAGGGCAAGCGCATGCACGAGCTGCTGGAGAACATGCCGGTGGAGCTGCGCAACGCCATCGCCCGCGGCGGCGACAGCCTGTTCGCGGTGCGCGAGGCGGACGGCGACGAGGACGACGAACAGATCTACCACCTGTCGCGGCGCGGCTTCCATCTCAACGGCCGCCCGCACGACCTGCTGCTGCTGCGCCTGCTGACCGCCGAGCTGCGCCGCCAGGAAGTGCAGACCTGGAAGAAGGTGATCCGCGTCATCAGCCACGAACTCAACAACTCGCTGGCGCCTATCGCCTCGCTGGCGCACTCCGGCGCCGAGCTGGTGCGGCGCGGCCGTACCGACCGCCTGGAGGACATCTTCGGCACGGTCGAGGAGCGCGCGCGCCACCTGGAAGGCTTCATCCGCGGCTACGCGCGCTTCGCCAAGCTGCCGCAGCCGCAGCTGCAGACCATCGCCTGGGCGTCGTTCCTCGGCGGACTGCAGCAGCAGATCCCGTTCCGCATGGTGCCGCCGCCGGAAGACCTGTGCAGCCGCCTGGACCCGGCCCAGTTCTCGCAGGCGATGCTCAACCTGCTCAAGAACGCGCACGAGGCCAGCACCGACAACGGCGTCACCGACGACGCGGTGGAGGTGCGGCTGGCACGGCTGCCGCACTGGCTGCGCATCGAGGTGCTGGACCGCGGCAGCGGCATGAACGAGGCGGTGCTGCAGAACGCACTGATGCCGTTCTATTCGACCAAGCGCAACGGCACCGGCCTGGGCCTGGCGCTGACCCGTGAGATCGTCGAAGCGCACGACGGCCGCATCTCGCTGCAGAACCGCAACGATGGCGGCCTGTGCGTGACCATCCTGCTGCCGGCCGGCGCCTGATCCAGCCTGACACGGCTCAGGCCCGCGGCCCGGCGCCGTCCGTCGCCACCAGCAGCCACGCGCTGCGGCTGCCCGCCACCAGCAGCGCCAGCGCCGCGCACATCGCCAGCACGAAGGCCTCCGCCACGCGCGGCAGCACCAGCAGCACTCCGGCGGCAAGGAAGAACAGCTGGCCCATGATCGACAGGCCGAAGCGCTGCAGCAGCAGCGGCCGCGACCGCAGCTCGCGGCGCAGCGCGGCCATGCCGCGCACGGTGCGGATCACCAGCACCCCGCCCACCGCGAGCAGCAGCAGGCCGTGATTGGTCCGACCAAGCACCGGCACGATCAGCAGCAGCGAGCACACCAGCACGCCGAGGAAATCCAGGTACACCTGCTGGGCCAGCGCATGCATCGCGCCATCCCTGCCCAGTCCGCGCCGGTCGCGGTCGAAGGTCATCGCCACGAACACCAGGCCGAGCAGGCCACCGCCGATCTGCGCGGTAGCGATGAAGAACGCACTGCATGCCGCAAGTTGCTGCTCAAAGCCATCCATACGCCATTGTCCCGGCTGGATTGATCAGGATTTCTTCTGCGGGCGCTTCCAGCCTTCGATGGTCTGCTGGCGGCTGCGCGCCACCGTCAGCCGCTCTTCCGGCGCATCGCGGGTGACCACCGAACCGGCGCCGATGGTGGCGCCGTCGCCCAGTGTCACCGGCGCCACCAGCGAGCTGTTTGAGCCGACGAACACGCGGTCGCCGATGGTGGTCTGGAACTTGTTCACGCCGTCGTAGTTGCAGGTGATGGTGCCGGCGCCGATGTTGGTGCCGCTGCCGATCACCGCATCGCCCAGGTAGGTGAGATGGTTGGCCTTGCTGCCCTTGCCCAGCGTCGCCTTCTTGGTCTCGACGAAGTTGCCCACGTGCACGCCATCGGCCAGCACGGTGCCGGGGCGCAGCCGCGCGAACGGACCGATCTGCGCCGCGCCTTCGCTGACCACGCCCTCCAGGTCGCAGTGCGGGCGCACTTCGGTGCCTGCGCCAAGCCGGACGTCCTTCAGCCGCACGAAGGCGCCGACGACGACGCCGTCGCCCAGTTCGACTTCGCCTTCAAGCACCACGTTGGCGTCGATCTGCACGTCGCGCCCGGCCTTGACCGTGCCGCGCTGGTCCAGGCGCGCCGGATCGAGCAGGCGCACGCCCTGCTCGCACAGCGCTCGCGCCGCGCGCAGCTGCCAGGCCCGCTCCAGCTGCGCCAGCTGCCACGGGTCGTTGGCGCCTTCGGCTTCCTGCGGATCGGCCACGTGCACCAGCGCGGCCGGCGTGTACTCGGCCGCGGCCGCGGCGAACACGTCGGTCAGGTAGTACTCGCCCTGCGCGTTGGCATTGGACAGGCCGGACAGCCAGCGCCGCAGCGCGGTCGACTCGGCGGTGATGATGCCGGTGTTCACCGTGCGGATGCGCTTCTGCTCATCGTCGGCGTCCTTCTGCTCGACGATGGCGGCGACCTTGCCCTCGGCATCGCGCACGATGCGGCCGTAGCCGGTGGGGTCGTCGAGTTCGGCCACCAGCACCGCCAGCCGCGGTGCATCGTGCAGCAATGCGCGCAGCGTATCGGCGCGGATCAGCGGCACGTCGCCGTACAGCACCAGCACCTGCGCGGTATCCGGCACCGCCGGCATCGCCTGCAGCACGGCATGACCGGTGCCCAGCTGCTGCTGCTGCTCGGCCCAGACCAGGTCGTCCTGTCCGGAAAAGGCGGCACGCACCGCCTCGCCGCCGTGGCCATGCACCACGTGGATGCCGGCCGGCTGCAGTTGCCGCGCGGTCTCGATCACATGCGCCAGCATCGGCCGCCCCGCCACCGGTTGCAGCACCTTGGGCAGGAGCGACTTCATGCGCTTGCCCGCGCCGGCGGCGAGGATGATGACGTGCAGCGGTTGGCTCATCGGGGGAGTTCCGTGGATCGATGCCCGGATTCTAAGAACGCGCCGGCAAGCCGTCGAGCGCGGCACCTGCCGATGCCGGGCGGATGCAGGCCGGTCCAGGCGATGGCCGTGCCGGGGAACGGGGCACGACGGCCCTCCGTGGCGACCATCGCACTCCCGCGACATGGCGGCACCGGCCGGCGTCGTGCCGCATTTCAGCCCCGGTGCCGCCGGCGCATGGATACGCATGCGCCGGCAATCGGTAGCATGGGCGGCTTCGACCGCCTGCTCCCATCGCCATGACCCTGTTGCGACAAGGTGGCCGCTACATCGCCGCCGGCCTGATGCAGTTGCTGCTGGACTGGCTGGTGTTCGTGGCGGCCACGGCCGCCGACCTGCCGCCCGTGCCCGGCAACCTGCTCGGGCGCAGCAGCGGCGCGCTGCTGGGGTTCTGGCTCAACGGCCGCTACACCTTCCCGCGCGAGGACGGGCGCCGCCATGGATGGAAGCGCTTCGCGCGTTTCCTCGCCCTGTGGTTGCTGATGACCGCGCTCAGCAGCTGGCTGCTGGCCTGGGCCGCGCAGACGCTGGGCCTGCAGATGGCCTGGCTGGCCAAACCACTGGTGGAAGGTGGCCTGGCGGTGCTGAATTTCTTCCTGCTGCGGCACGTGGTCTACCGCTGAGCCGGAACGCTTCTGCAGGGGCGCGCCTCACTGCGCGATGGAGCTTTCCCCGTGCGCCCGCGCAAGGACATACAGGCTGTCCCGGAAGTGCCCGCATCACAGCCCCATCGCGCACTGAAGCGCGTGCCTGCGGCCGGATGCACGGAGGAATGCCGCCCAACAAAAAACGCCGGGCAAGCCCGGCGTTCCTGTTCTTCCGCAGTTCCGCGCTCAGTGCTTGAGGTTGCGGCGCAGGCGCTCCAGCGCCTGCAGCTGCGCGGTGACCTCGGCCAGGCGCTGCTGCGCCTCGGCCAGTTCCATGGCTTCGCCACGGTTGGCCAGCACGCGCTCGGCTTCTTCCTTGGCCTTGCGCACCGCCGCTTCATCGATGTCGGTGGCGCGAATGGCGGTGTCGGCCAGCACGGTCACGACCTGCGGCTGCACTTCCAGGATGCCGCCGGAGATGGCGAAATCCAGGTGCTCGCCCGTGGCGGTGGTGACCACGACCTTGCCCGGCTTCAGGCGGGTGATCAGCGGCGCGTGCTTGGGCGCGATGCCCAGCTCGCCCAGCTCACCGGTGGCCACGACCAGGGTCGCTTCGCCGCTGAAGATCTGCTGCTCGGCACTGACGATGTCGCAACGGATGGTGCTCATGGAACTCTCTTCGCCTGGTTGGGTGGGCCTGCGCCCACCGCAGGATGCCGCGGAGGCGGAGCGGACTCCGCCTTACGCCGGAATTAGGCCTTTTCGGCCATCTTCTTGGCCTTCTCGACCGCTTCTTCGATGCCGCCGACCATGTAGAACGCCTGCTCCGGCAGGTGGTCGTACTCGCCCTCGACGATGCCCTTGAAGCCGCGGATGGTTTCCTTCAGCGGCACGTACTTGCCCGGCGAGCCGGTGAACACTTCGGCCACGTGGAACGGCTGGCTGAAGAAGCGCTCGATCTTGCGGGCGCGCGACACGGCCTGCTTGTCTTCCTCGGACAGCTCGTCCATGCCCAGGATGGCGATGATGTCCTTCAGTTCCTTGTACTTCTGCAGGGTCTGCTGGACGCGCTGGGCGGTGTCGTAGTGCTCCGAACCGATGACCTGCGGGTCCATCTGGCGCGAGGTCGAGTCCAGCGGGTCCACCGCCGGGTAGATGCCCAGCGAGGCGATCGAACGCGACAGGGTCACGGTCGAATCCAGGTGGGCGAAAGTGGTGGCCGGCGACGGGTCGGTCAGGTCGTCCGCGGGCACGTACACGGCCTGGATCGAGGTGATCGAACCGGTCCTGGTCGAGGTGATGCGTTCCTGCAGGACGCCCATTTCCTCGGCCAGGGTCGGCTGGTAGCCCACCGCCGACGGCATGCGGCCCAGCAGCGCCGACACTTCGGTACCGGCCAGGGTGTAGCGGTAGATGTTGTCGACGAACAGCAGCACGTCCTTGCCCTTGCCGCTGGCGTCCTTCTCGTCGCGGAAGTACTCGGCCATGGTCAGGCCGGTCAGGGCGACGCGCAGGCGGTTGCCCGGCGGCTCGTTCATCTGGCCGTAGACCATCGCCACCTTGTCGAGGACGTTGGAGTCCTTCATCTCGTGGTAGAAGTCGTTGCCCTCGCGGGTACGCTCGCCCACGCCGGCGAACACGGACAGGCCGCTGTGCGCCTTGGCGATGTTGTTGATCAGCTCCATCATGTTGACGGTCTTGCCGACGCCGGCGCCGCCGAACAGGCCGACCTTGCCGCCCTTGGCGAACGGGCACATCAGGTCGATCACCTTGATGCCGGTTTCCAGCAGCTCGGTCGAGGAGGACTGGTCTTCGTACGACGGGGCGGCGCGGTGGATTTCCCACGAGTCCGAAGCGGCGACCGGGCCGGCTTCGTCGATCGGGCGGCCCAGCACGTCCATGATGCGGCCCAGGGTGCCGGCGCCGACCGGCACCGAGATGGCGCGGCCGGTGTTGTTGGCGACCAGGCCACGCTTCAGGCCGTCGGTGGAGCCCAGCGCGATGGCGCGGACGATGCCGTCGCCCAGCTGCTGCTGCACTTCCAGCGTGATTTCGGTGTTCTCGACCTTCAGCGCGTCGTACACCTTCGGCACGTCGCTGCGCGGGAATTCGACGTCGACGACCGCGCCGATGATCTGAACGATCTTGCCCTGACTCATTGCTGCATCCTCTAAATGTGTGCTTTGACTGTGCGCGTCAGACTGCTGCCGCGCCGCCGACGATTTCGGAGATTTCCTGGGTGATCGCTGCCTGGCGGGCCTTGTTGTAGACCAGCTGCAGGGTTCCGATCAGCTTGTTCGCGTTGTCGCTTGCCGCCTTCATCGCCACCATGCGTGCCGCATGCTCGGAAGCAACGTTCTCCAGCACGGCCTGGTAGACCAACGACTCGATGTAGCGCGTGATCACGTGCTCGAGCACGGTCGCGGCATCGGGTTCGTACAGGTAGTCCCAGTCGTGCGAGGCGACCTGCGTCTCGCTGGCCGGCAACGGCAGCAGCTGGTCGAAGGATGCCTTCTGCGTCATCGTGTTGATGAAGCGGTTGTAGACCAGGTACACGCGGTCGACCTTGCCTTCGGTGAAGGCGTCGAGCATGACCTTGATCACGCCGATCAGCGTTTCCAGCTTCGGCTGGTCGCCGATGTGGGTGACGCTGCCGACCATGTTCACGTTGACGCGGCGGAAGAACACGCTGGCCTTCTGGCCCACGGTCACCATGTCGATCTCGGCGCCCTTGTCCTGCCAGCCGCGCATTTCAGCCACGGCCTTGCGGAACAGGTTGTTGTTCAGGCCGCCGGCCAGGCCGCGATCGGAAGAGATCACGATGTAGCCCACGCGCTTGACGTTCTCGCGCTCGACCAGGAACGGATGCTGGAAATCGGTGCTGGCCTGGGCCAGGTGGCCGATCACCTGCTTCATCGCCTGCGCGTACGGACGCGAGGTCTTCATCCGATCCTGCGCCTTGCGGATCTTGGAGGCCGAGACCATCTCGAGCGCGCGCGTCACCTTGCGGGTGTTCTGCACGCTCTTGATCTTGGTTTTGATTTCGCGTCCGCTTGCCATCTCTAATTCCCGTAGCGCGGGGGCCGACCCCCGCTTTGTCACAGTGAAGCGGGGCGAGCGCCCCGCTCTACATGCGGCTTACCAGCTGCCGGTGGTCTTGAACTCGGAGATGCCCTTCTTGAAGGCGGCTTCGATCTCGTCGTTCCAGGCACCGGTGGCGTTGACCTTGGCGGTCAGCTCGCCGGCGGTGTTGGCGAAGTGGGCGTGCAGGCCCTCTTCGAACGCCAGCAGCTTGCTGACCGGCACGTCGTCCAGGTAACCCTCGTTGACGGCGTAGATCGACAGCGCCTGGTCGGCGATGGACATCGGCGCGTACTGCTTCTGCTTCATCAGCTCGGTGACGCGCTGGCCGCGCTCCAGCTGCTTGCGGGTGGCTTCGTCCAGGTCCGAGGCGAACTGCGCGAACGCAGCCAGCTCGCGGTACTGGGCCAGCGAGATGCGGATGCCGCCGGACAGCTTCTTGATGATCTTGGTCTGGGCCGAACCACCGACGCGCGACACCGAGATGCCGGCGTTCACGGCCGGGCGGATGCCGGCGTTGAACAGGTCGGTTTCCAGGAAGATCTGGCCGTCGGTGATCGAGATCACGTTGGTCGGGACGAATGCGGACACGTCGCCGGCCTGGGTCTCGATGATCGGCAGCGCGGTCAGCGAACCGGTCTTGCCGGTGACCTTGCCTTCGGTGAACTTCTCGACGTACTCCTCGGACACGCGGGCGGCGCGTTCCAGCAGGCGCGAGTGCAGGTAGAACACGTCGCCCGGGTAGGCTTCGCGGCCCGGCGGGCGCTTGAGCAGCAGCGAGATCTGGCGGTAGGCCACGGCCTGCTTGGACAGGTCGTCGTACACGATCAGGGCGTCTTCGCCGCGATCCATGAAGTACTCGCCCATGGTGCAGCCGGAGTAGGCGCTGATGTACTGCATCGCGGCAGACTCGGAGGCGGTGGCGGCCACGACCACGGTGTGGGCCAGGGCGCCGTTCTCTTCCAGCTTGCGCACGATGTTGGCAACGGTCGAGGCCTTCTGGCCGATCGCCACGTACACGCACTTGATGCCGGTGCCCTTCTGGTTGATCACCGCGTCGATGGCCATCGCGGTCTTGCCGGTCTGGCGGTCGCCGATGATCAGCTCGCGCTGGCCGCGGCCGATCGGGATCATCGAGTCGACCGACTTGTAACCGGTCTGCACCGGCTGGTCGACGGACTTGCGCCAGATCACGCCCGGGGCGACGCGCTCGACCGGAGCGGTCAGCGAGGTGCCCAGCGGGCCCTTGCCGTCGATCGGCTCGCCCAGCGCGTTCACCACGCGGCCGAGCATTTCCGGGCCGACCGGCACGGACAGGATCTGGCCGGTGGTCTTGGCCACGTCGCCTTCGCGCAGGTGCTCGTAGTCGCCCAGCACCACGGCGCCGACCGAGTCGCGCTCCAGGTTCAGCGCCAGCGCATAGGTGTTGTTCGGCAGCTCGATCATTTCGCCCTGCATCACGTCGGCCAGGCCGTAGATGCGCACGATGCCGTCGGACACCGAGGTCACGGTGCCTTCGTTGCGCGATTCCGCGGACAGGGCGACCTTCTCGATGCGGTTCTTGATCAGTTCGCTGATTTCGGAGGGGTTGAGCGTGGTAGCCATCGTCAAGTCCTAGTGCCGGCGATCAAGCCGGACGATAAGTGAATTCAGTGTGCGAGCGCGGTCTGCAGGCGCGACAGCTTGCCCTTGAGCGAACCGTCGATGACCACGTCGCCGGCGTCGATCACGGCGCCGCCGATCAGCGAAGCGTCCACCGCGGTCGATACCTCGACGTCGCGGCCGAAGCGCCTGCGCAGCGCGGCCTTGATCTTTTCCAGCTCGTCGGCCGAAAGCTCGGACGCCGAGGTCACCGTGGCCTTGACCACGTTTTCGGCTTCCGCGCGCAGCTGGTCGAACAGGCCGGCGATCTCCGGCAGCTGCTGCAGGCGGTGCGACCCGGCCAGCAGGTTCAGGAAGCGGCCGTAGGTTTCGCCCGCCGCTTCCGGGGCCAGCAGGGCGACGGCGTCGCCGCGGGCCAGCTCCGGATTGGACAGCAGGGCCGACACGCGCGGATCGGCGGCAACGCGGGCGGAAAACGCAAGCGCTTCCGACCACGGCGCGAACTTGCCGTCCTCGCGCGCAATCGCGAACGCGGCGCGGGCATAGGGGCGGGCAAGCGTGAGGGCCTGGCTCATCTATCAGATCTCCGCGGCCAGCTCGTCGAGCAGCGCCTTGTGGGCGTTGGCGTCGATTTCGCGCTTGAGCAGCTTCTCGGCGCCGGTCACGGCCAGGGCGGACACCTGCTTGCGCAGATCCTCGCGGGCGCGGTTGGCGGCGGCGTCGATTTCAGCCTGGGCCAGTTCTTTCTGGCGGTTGGCTTCGGCGATGGCTTCGTTCTTGGCGGCTTCGACGATCTGGTTGGCGCGGGCGTGGGCCTGGTCGATGATCTCGTTGGCCTTGCCACGGGCTTCCTTCAGCGCCTCGTTGACCTTCACCTCCGCCTGGGCCAGATCTTTCTGGCTGCGGTCGGCAGCGGCCAGGCCTTCGGCGATCTTCTGCTGGCGCTCTTCGATGGCCTTCAGCAGCGGCGGCCAGATCAGGGTCGCGATGATCCAGATCAGCGCGGCGAACGCCAGGGCCTGTGCAATGAGGGTAAAACCGATATCCATTGTTTTGGCTCAATCAGTGGTTTCGGGGTGATCGCGCCGCTACCGCAGCAGCGGCGCGACCAGACCTTCATCCGTGGCCGGGCGCACAAGGCGCCCGGTCATCTCGCTGCAACCGGGATCAGCCCGCCAGCTTGGCGGCTTCGGCCAGCAGGGTGGCGGCCAGCGGGTTGGCGAAGGCCAGCAGCAGGCCGACGGCGACCGAGATGATGAACGCGGCGTCGATCAGGCCGGCGGTGATGAACATGCGGACCTGCAGGACCGGGATCAGCTCCGGCTGGCGGGCGGCCGATTCCAGGAACTTACCAGCCATGATGGCCAGACCCAGACCGGCGCCCAGCGCGGCCAGGCCGATCATGATGCCGACGGCAAGGGCGGTGGAGCTCTGAACTTGGGCGAGATTGGTCAGGACGGCGAAGTACATGGTTTTCTCCGAGAACTATGGGTAGCTAAGGGTGATGAAACGGATGAAGGTTGGAACTGGTTGAAGCTTGTAGCTTAGTGGCTGTCTTCCGACAGGCTCAGGTACACGATGGACAGCATCATGAAGATGAAGGCCTGCAGCGGAATCACCAGCAGGTGGAACAGCATCCAGCCCAGGCCGAACACGCCACCGGCAACAGCACCGAACAAGCCGGCGCCGCCCAGCACCCATATCAGCAGGAAGACGATCTCGCCGCCGAACATGTTGCCGAACAGTCGCATCGCCAGGGAGATCGGCTTGCTCAGCCACTCGACGATGTTGAGGATCAGGTTGAACGGCATCATCCACTTGCCGAACGGAGCGGTCAGGAACTCCTTGACGAAGCCGACCAGGCCCTTGGACTTGAGCGAGAAGAAGATCATCAGGAAGAACACGCTGATCGACATGCCCAGGGTGGCATTGACGTCGGCGGTCGGCACCGGCTTCCAGTAATGGACGCCCATCCATTCCAGCGGCTTGGCGATGAAATCGGCCGGGATCATCTTGATGAGGTTCATCAACAGGATCCAGAAGAAGATGGTGATCGCGATCGGCGTCACCAGCTTGCTCTTGCCGTGGTAGGTGTCCTTGGCCTGGCGGTCGACGAACTCCAGGCAGATCTCGATGAAGGCCTGCCACTTGCCAGGCACGCCGGCGGTGGCCTTGCGGGTCGCCATCCAGAAGGCGAACACCATCAGCAGACCCATCAGCACCGCGGTGACGATGGTATCGACGTGGATGGTCCAGAATCCGCCGCCATCCCCGACCTTGGCGGTCAGGTTCTGCAGGTGATGCTGGATATAGGTGGTAGGGGTTAGAGCCTCGCCCGCCATGAGTCCGGAACCTTTTTTGAATTCGATCAACGCCTGGCCAGAGCCAGAACCTGGAACATCAGCGCCACTGGAATCGCCGCCAGCAGCGCCAAGGGAGGAAGCCGCCACCAGACAAACGCCATTGCCAGCACGGCGACAATCAACACGATCTTCAGCGCGAACCCCAGGAACATGCGGATCATCGCCGAACCGGCGGCCTGTACGCCGCCGCCGAGCCCCACCCATGCCGCCAGGACCGTCCCCGCCACCACCGTCACGCCGGAGACCAGCGCGCCAAGGGCGTACTTCGGCCCCACCAGCAGGAAGGCCAGAGCCAGGACAACCACTGCGGCCAGCGGGTAGACCGCGGCACGCAGCATCAGCCGCCGACCCGCATCAACGGAGTTCAGCACGTGGAATGTCCTGCTTCATGGAACAAGGAGATCTGGGCGGCGCTGGAAGCGCCTCATCGAGCCGCCAAATTATAGCAGGGGGACATTTTGCGAGACAACCGCCACAAGCCGCCCCCCCTGCGGATCGCAAGTTGCGGCATTTACAGGATTTTTCATCCGCCCCCGGGCATCGGCCGGGAACCGCCTTTTTGCGGCGCAGCATGCGGAACTTCGGTGCCGCCGCGGGGTCACACACCACGCCTGCCGCCATTACCTCGTCGATGTGCGCGGAAGGCGCAACGGGCGGGGTGGCCCTGAACCGGGCCATCCCGCCGCATTTCCACCGCCGATGCGCACCGCTTCCTCCTGCGGGCGCGAGGCCCACCGCATCTTGCGCTGCCCTCATGGCAAGCGGGCGCGGCGCGCCGGAAAGACGCGCAGGGCGCGCTATTCACGCAGCAGGCGACCGCCTTTGACCACGGCCGCCGGCCGGGTCAACACGGTGATGTCCTGCAGCGGGTCGCCATCGACCGCGACCAGATCGGCGAAACGGCCAACCTCGATCGCGCCGACATCGCCCGGCCGGCCCAGCGCTTCGGCGGCATTGACGGTGGCGGCCTGGATCGCCTCCAGCGGACTCATCCCCCACTCCACCATCTTGGCGAACTGCCTGGCGTTGTCGCCATTCGGATACACGCCGCCATCGCTGCCGAACACCATCCTCACTCCGGCCGCATGCGCGGCACGGAAGGTCTCGCGCTGCTTGCGGCCGATCTGCCGCTCCTTCTCCAGCGACGCCGGGAACAGGCCGTTTTTCTCGCCTTCGGCCAGGATGTAGTCGTCGTTGTAGATGTCCATCGAGAACCAGGTGCCATGCTGCCGGGCCAGCCGGAACGATTCCTCGTCGGCCAGGCTGCAGTGCTCGATGGTGTCGGCGCCGGCACGTATCGCATCGTTGATGCCGCTGGTGCCGTGCGCATGCACCGCCACCTTCATGCCCAGCATGTGCGCCTCGCCGACCAGGGCCTTCATTTCATCCAGGCCGTACTGCTGCGCGCCCACCGCATCGGTCTTGGACAGCACGCCACCGGTACCGCAGAACTTGATGACTTCCGCCCCGTACTTGCGCAGCCTGCGCACGGCCGTGCGGATCGCCTCCGGGCCGTCGGCGACGCCCGGGCCCGGCACAGCCACCGATGGCGGGAACTCGGTACTGTCGCAATGGCCGCCGGTCGCGCCGATCGCATAGGTGGCCGGCACGATGCGCGGGCCGTCGATGTAGCCATGCTCGACCGCCTGCTTCAGCGCCACGTCGTCGTAGTTGGCCGAACCGACATTGCGCACGGTGGTGAAGCCGGCCCGCAGGGTACGCCGCGCATTGGCCACGCCCACCACGGTCCAGAAATTGTCGGTGTACTCCAGCCCCTGGTAGCCGCTCAGCGTCGGATCGGCGGTCAGGTGCACGTGCATGTCGATCAACCCGGGCAACAGGGTGCGCCCGCCCAGATCGACCCGCGTGGCGCCGGCGGGCAATGGATCGCCAGCGCGGCCGATGCGGCTTATCCGCCCATCCACGACCTCGATCTGCGGTTGTTGCAGATAACGCCCGCTGCGCACGTCGAGCATGCGCGCGGCATTGACCACGACGGTTTCGGCCTGTGCGGGCACCGCCGCGCAGAGTCCAGCAACGGCCAGCACGCAGGCCGGCACGCGAAGCATTTTCCTCATCGTCACTCCCTCCCCAGGGCATATGTCAGACGTGTTTCAAGCGCGCCGATCTTGCACCCATCGCCCGGCCCTCAGCAATTCGTCGCGTCCGGAACGACGAACGCCCCGCTCGACGGGGCGCTGGTGTTGCCGCAGATCCTTGCACGGTGCCGGGGCGTGCCCCGCTATTGGCCGTCACTGGCAGGCGGTGGCGGGTACATCCGCATCGCCACGCAGAGGTAATCGGCCAGCGGCATCTGCCCCAGCGCCGCGCGACGCTGATCGACCTGCTCCGGCGCTTCCATCGGTTTCGGCTGCCATTGTCCGTCGATCGCGGTCAACTGGCTGCCGTAGCGCTGCGGCCTGCCGGCGTTCACCAGAACCCTGTCGGTCAGCAGCGCGAAATCGTGTGCCGAGACCTCGCCGCCTTCCACCTGCGGCATGATGCCGTCCAGCACCTGGCGCTGGAAATCCACATCACGGTCGGCATGCTGCACCAGCAGCCACGCCGCCGATACGCCATCGGCGCCGACCTCCCGCGCGCCGGGCAGGCCGCCGTGATCGGCGACGATCCGCTTGATCCGTGGCAGGTTCGCTGCGTCCACCGCAAGCATCCGTTCGATCATCGACGGCGACCAGTCGCCAACGCGCGCTTCCTGGTCGATGCGCGCCATTTCCAACAGCTGTTCCCGCAGCTGCGGCGCGGCAGGCACGATGCCGGCCAGCCGCTGCGCAAGCGCCTGCCCGCGCTGTTCGTCCGCCCTGACGAAAACGGCCGCGCCCGGGCACTGCGCCAACGCCGCGGCAAGTACCGGGTCGTCGTCTTCGGCCCACGCATTGCCGGCCCAGAGCAGCACCGGAAGCACCGCCATCGCGCGCAGCATTCCCCCCCCCCTCCTTTCAGA
>NZ_JASCOS010000044.1:0-26726 GCF_029959705.1 Stenotrophomonas sp. PS02297
GCGAAGGCGTCGCCCGTGGCTTCCAGCGCCTGGCCGCGGGCCAGGTGCCAGCGGGCCTGCTGGGCGGCGGGGAGCTGGTCGGGCGGCTGCGTGCCCAATGCCTGCAGCGCGGCGGCCGGCTGCTTGTCGGCCAGCGCCAGTTCCGCACCCAGCAGCGCATGGCGCTGGCGGCTGGCGCCGGCCAGCTGGCGTGCCTGCACCTGCGGCAGCAGCATGCGCGCGCGGGCATCGTCGCCGGCCTCGTGCCAGGCGAAGGCGGCGTCGGCCAGCAACTGCGATTTCGCCGCGCCGCGTACCAGCGCGGCCTCGGCCTCCAGCTGCTGCGCGGCTTCGCGTGGCTTGCCCTGTTCGAGCAGGGCGATGGCGGCCTGCTGCGCCGGCGACGTGGTCGGCGCCATGCCGGTGGTGGCGCAGCCGGCGAACAGCAGGAGCGACAGTGACAGGGCGGTGATCCGTGCGGCGGGCTTGTTCATTCGGGATCCGTTCAACGGCGCGCGGCGGCGCCGGGTGGGGGACACGGTAGGATTCTAACCTTGCCCATGGAAAAGCCGATGATGCCCGCTGCCTCCGCCACCCTGTACGTTGTCGCCACGCCGATCGGCAATCTGGCCGACCTGAGCCCGCGCGCGCAGGAGGTGCTGCGTTCGGTGGCGGCGATCTGCGCCGAGGACACGCGCCACACCGGCCAGCTGCTGTCGCACTTCGGCATCAGCCGGCCGCTGGTCGCCCTGCACGACCACAACGAGGAGGCGATGGCGCAGCGCGTGGTGGCGCGGTTGCTGGGCGGCGAATCGATGGCGGTGGTGAGCGATGCCGGCACGCCACTGGTCAGCGACCCCGGTTTCCGGCTGGTGCGCGCCGCGCGCGCGGCCGGGGTGAAGGTGAGTCCGGTGCCCGGCGCCTGCGCGGCGATCGCGGCGTTGAGCGTGGCCGGCCTGCCCAGCGACCGTTTCGTGTTCGAGGGCTTCCTGCCGGCCAAGGGCGCGGCGCGGCGCGAGCGCCTGCAGCGGCTGGCCGGCGAGACCGGCACCCTGGTGTTCTACGAATCCTCGCACCGCATCGCCGAATCGCTGGCGGACATGGCCACGGCCTTCGGCGCCTCGCGTCCGGCGGTGGTCGCGCGCGAACTGACCAAGCTGTTCGAGACCGTGCTCGACGGCAGCCTGGAGCAGCTGCTTGCCGCCGTGCAGGCCGACGACAACCAGCGCAAGGGCGAGTTCGTGGTGATGGTGCAGGGCGCCGCCGACGACGAGGAGGCGAAGATCGCCGAAGGCCGCCGGCTCTACGCCAGGCTCAACGAACACCTGCCGCCATCCACCGCCGCCAAGCTCGCAGCCGAACTCAGCGGTGCGCCGCGCAAGGCGTTGTACGGGCAATGACCCGCTGCCGGGCCGGCAGCGGCGAGGTGATGCATCTTTGGAGCTTCGATGGGCGGGGGCGGACGCCCGCGCCGTTCGGGGCAGGTCTGCAGTACGACGTCGCATGACGGCATGGGGAGAGGGGATGCGCCTGTGGATACGCGTGGTATCGCTATGTTTGCTGGCAGCGCTTGCCGGATGCGTGATGCGCTACAAGGAGGAATACCTTGTCCGCCCGATGCCCGCGCCGGCGCCATCGCTTGAGGCGCTGAAAGACGGTTTTCCCGTGTTTACGTTCTCGGAGGCGCGGATTCCCGTCGCCGATGGCGCGGAACTGTATTCCCTGCGCCTGCTGCGCCCGGATGCGAAGGCGACGGTGCTGTACTTCGGCGGCAATGGCTACCGGATAGGGGCGAACGCGCGTTTCAGCGCGGCGGTGTATGCGGACCTGCCGGTCAACCTGGTGCTGGTCGACCACCGCGGCTATGGCGCGAGCACTGGAGCGCCGCGCATGGAAGCGCTGATGGACGATGCGCTGGCGGTTTACGACGACCTGCGCGCGGACAAGGCGTTGGCGGGCGTGCCATTGATCGTGCATGGGCAATCCATGGGAAGCTTCATGGCCGGTCATGTCGCCGCGCAGCGTCGGCTGGATGGCGTGGTGCTCGAAAGCTCGGCGACCACGACGGAGGCATGGGTGGCTTACCAGCGCTCGCTGCGCCCATTCTGGCAACGGCTGCTGGTGCGCAAGGTGGAGGTCGATGGCCCGCTGGCAGGGCGCGGCAACCTTGCCGTCGCGCGTGGGCTCGATGAGCCGGTGCTGTATGTGGTGGGGGCGGAGGATCGGACCACGCCGCCGGCATTTTCGCGGGAGATGTACGAGAGGCCACGCCGTTGCCGGTCGATCGCAGGCAGTTGCTGGTGGTGCCGGAGCGGGGTCACAACGACGCGACCCGCTCGGATGCTTTCCGCCAGGCCATGTCGGCGTTCATCGCGCGGATCGTTGCCGGGGGCTGAACGCGCCGGCTGGTGTCGGCTTGAATGCAGGGATTGCTTCGACGCTGGAAGGGCAACGTGCGACAATGCGCGCGGCGGAGTCGGCCGGACAGTCGCGTCGTTCCTTCGGGAGCGCCGAGGAAAGTCCGGGCTCCACAGGGCAAGGTGCCAGGTAACGCCTGGGCGGCGCGAGCCGACGGAAAGTGCAACAGAAAGATACCGCCTACGTCTCCTCCTGGAGGCCGGTAAGGGTGAAATGGTGCGGTAAGAGCGCACCGCGAGTCCGGCAACGGACCGGCACGGCAAACCCCACCTGGAGCAAGACCAAATAGGGACCTAATGGCGTGGCCCGCGTCGGGTCCGGGTAGGTTGCTCGAGCGTCACGGTGACGTGGCGCCTAGAAGAATGACTGTCCACGACAGAACCCGGCTTACAGGCCGGCTCCGCCGCTTTTCCCGTCCTGCGGGTGGGAAAAGCCCCAATGTTTTGTGCCGCGGAGGCGGTGCAAAACATTGGGCCCCAGGCCTCTTGCCTTCCAGAACCCCGCGCCTGCCGGCGCGCCCCCTTTACTAAAGGGGGCTGTTTTCCAGATGGATGGCGTGGCTCGCTTCGCGTCGCGCTTTGGGATGAGGGCCGCTTTTTCGGGCTTGCCTCAAGGTGCCTGCTGTTTTTCTGCGTTGCTTTGCGCCGTGCCGGGAAGGGTAGGCTCGACGGTTGACGATGTCTCCCTTTGCCTGCGGCCGAACAGCAGTGGCAGGACCAGCAGGTTGGTGGCGGCGCCCACCGCCCAGACCAGTCCGGGCCAGAGGCTCTGGCCCAGGGCGTAGAGGGTGGTGACCAGCAGTGGGCCGGCGATGCCGATCAGGCTGGTGATGCTGGTCAGGGTGCCCTGCAGTTCGCCCTGCCGGTGGTCGTCGATGCGGCGGGTGAGCAGCGACTGCAGGGCCGGGGCGGCAAGGCCGCCGGCGGCGAACAGGGGCAGCAGCAGGAAGGGCTCCCAGCCGGAAACGGCGATGGACAGCAACAGCAGGCCCAGCGAGTCGCCGGCCAGGCCGAGCAGCAGCGCGCGGCGTTCGCCCAGGCGCGATACCAGCGGCGCGATCGCGAACGCCTGGGTCAGGGCGTGGCACAGGCCGTAGCCGGCCAGCGACAGGCCGGCCACCCACATGCTCCAGCCGAAGCGGTCCTGGCCGTACAGGATCCACAGGGTTGCCGGCCATTGCCCGACCAGGGTGACGATGGCGTATACCCCCACCAGCGGCAGCAGGCCGGGCCGTCCCTGCAGGCGATGCAGGGCAGCGAAGGCGTTCAGGCTGACCTTGCGGCGCTCGGGGTGCGGCGCCGGGCGCGATTCGGGCAGCAGCCGCCAGGTCAGCAGCAGGTTGAGGCCGTTGAGCACCGCGGCGAGCATGAACGGTGCGCGCAGCAGCCATTCGCCGAGCAGGCCGCCCAGCACCGGGCCGGCGATGAAACCGATGCCGATGGCCGCGCCCATCTGTCCGAACCGCGCCGCGCGCTGGTCTTCGGGCGTGATGCCGGTGAGATAGGCGGCGGCCACCGCCATGTTGGCGCCGGTGACGCCGGCCAGGGCCCGGCCGAGATACAGCCAGGGCAGGGTCGGGGCGAAAGCCATCAGCAGGTAGTCCAATGCCGCGCCCGCAAGCGAGACCAGCAGTACGCGGCGTCGGCCCAGGC
Source organism: Stenotrophomonas sp. PS02297 (assembly GCF_029959705.1). Classification (NCBI taxonomy): domain Bacteria; kingdom Pseudomonadati; phylum Pseudomonadota; class Gammaproteobacteria; order Lysobacterales; family Lysobacteraceae; genus Stenotrophomonas; species Stenotrophomonas sp. PS02297. The sequence continues at coordinate 4,050 of NZ_JASCOS010000044.1, forward strand.
GGTCGCTCAGCGCCCCCAGGACCGGCGCGCACAGGAACTGCATCAAGGCGTACACCGACAGCAGCGCGCCGTAATGGAAGCTGTTGGCGGTGCGATCGCCGGTCATGCTCTGCAGCAGGCCCGGCAGGATGGGCATGATCAGGCCGAAGCCGATGGTGTCGATCAGCAGGATCGCGAGCAGGACGAACAGCGGTTTGCGCATGTGGGCGTCTTGTAGGAAATCCCTATCGGCGATAGGGTGGGGTGGATTGTTCCACATTTCCCTATCGGTGATAAGTCGTTGAATGACTCCACTCCTCCGCGCCTGAGTCGCGAATCGGTGATGCGGGCCGCGCTCGAACTGCTCGACGAAGTCGGTATCGACGCCCTGAGCACGCGCCGGCTGGCCGAACGGCTCGGCGTGCAGTCGCCCACGCTGTACTGGCATTTCCGCAACAAGGCCGAACTGCTTGCGGCCATGGCCGAGGCCGTCATGCAGGAGCGGCGCCAGCAGCCGCTGCCCGCGCCGGGCCAGTCATGGCAGTCGTGGTTCATCGCCAACGCGCACGGCTTCCGCCACGCCCTGCTCGGTCGCCGCGACGGCGCCCGGCTGCACGCGGGAACGCGCCCGCAGGGCGCTCTTTTCGACGACGTCGAGGCCAAGCTGGGCGTGCTGTGCGCGGCCGGCTTCGAGCCGGTGCAGGCGATCGGCCTGCTGCTGGCGGTCAGCCGCTTCGTGGTGGGCTGGGTATTGGAAGAGCAGGCCGGGCCGGCCGATGACCTGGCCGCCGGCAACGGGCCCGACGCGGCGCACCATCCGCTCGGTGCCAGCGGGTGGCAGGAACTGGCGAAGGAGAGCCCGGACGCGATCTTCGACCGGCAACTGCGGCTGTTCGTGGCGGGGGCCGAAGGAATGATCGGTCAGCGCACCGGCTGAGGATTCCCCGGCGGCCGGAGGTCCATCCGGGTCTCTCCCAGGAACACACCCTGCGGGCCGAAGCGGCGTTCGACGATGAAGCCCTGTCCGTCGTGGCCGACCGCCACCAGGGTGCTGGCGCGGGTGCCGTAGTCCTCGCCGCGGATGAAGGCGGCCGACAGATGCCGTTCCAGCGGCAGCGCGATGCCGGTCGCCGGCAGGTCGGCGTCGGCTGGGCGCCACTCGTCGGCGAGGGCGTTCCACAGCCCGTCGAGCGGCGGGTCGTCCTGCGCCAGCCAGCTTTCCAGGGCGGCCATCAGCCGGCGTGTCTTCGGCCACGGCGCATCCAGGGCGCCGTTGGACATGCCGTGCACGCCCGGCACCAGCGTCTGCCGCGCAGACGGGTGATTGCCCAGGTAGTGGCAGCCGCCTGCATCGGCCAGCAGCAGGTTGAACGGCGCATAGTCGCCGGCTACAGCGCTCAGCCGGTCGATCTGGTCCTCCGCGCAGGTGCCGGCACCGGCCAGGTAATCCGCGACCAGGGCGCCGCGCGAGGGCCCGCCGCTGGCCGCGGCCGGGTCGCGCACGTTGGTGATCACCGCCGCGCGCCCCTTGCCGTCGATCCCCATCCAGGTGCCGCCCGAGCGCAGGTCGCGGCCGGCGATCACATCGTCCTGCGGCGGTGCCCAGCGCTCCAGCGCCGCGGTGGGGCGGGCATGGAACTCGTCACGGTTTCCCGCCATGAACAGGCGCCAGCGGGGGTGGGACTTCCAGGCGAGAGCGACCAGACACATGCCGGCCAGTGTGCCCTCTTGCGCGTGCTGCGGCCACGGCTGGCTGAATGGCGGCGGGTGCCGGACGTGTTTTTCACGCCTCCTCTACACGGCTGAATTTCATTGAAATCTCAAAATTTGAGACGAAACAGCAACTTGTGGATAAAGCTTGAACAAGTCTCTAAAGATTGGCGCAAACCCTTGATGCGAATGACGATTTTGCCCACTGAAAGTTGTTGACAACCCTTTGCTCGCTGCTAAGGTGGTCATCCGAGGGGAAACCGGGTTTTTTGTGGGTTTCCGTGGTTCAATGACCGCCCAGGCGACATCAGGCACTGATCAGGTAGAGACGGCGTGTTTCAAGGCGAGACGGCCATCACGGTTGACGACAAGGGACGCATGGCGGTGCCCACCGCCCATCGCGACCTGGTCGCGCGTGCGAGCGGCAACCGTCTGGTGCTGACCTACAATCCGTTCGAAGCCGGGTGCCTGTGGCTGTACGCCGAGAAGGAATGGGAACGGGTGCGTGACGACCTGATGGCCAAGCCCAACACCCAGCGCGTGATGCGCACCCTGCAGCAGAAGCTCGTCGGCTCGGCCGCCCATCTGGAACTGGATGGCAATGGCCGCATCAGCCTGCCGTCCAGCCACCGCAATGCGGTCGGCATCGAGAAGAAGGCCGTGCTGATGGGCATGGGCGACAAGTTCGAACTATGGAGCGAGCAAGCGCATCGCGCACTGATCCAGCAGACGTTGTCTGACGAGGATCTGGGCGATGGGCTGCTCGATCTGAAGTTGTGAGCCGGGGTGCCCGGGTGCGCGGTCAAGCGCAGGCCGGTCACCCTCCGGTGTCGCAGCCGCCGGCGGCTCACCTGCCGGTGCTGTACACCCAGGTCCTGCAGGGCCTGAGGGTGATCGAAGACGGTACCTATCTGGACGGCACGTTCGGCCGTGGCGGCCATGCCGGCGGCGTGCTGCGCCAGCTCGGCCCGCACGGGCGCCTGCTGGTGATGGACAAGGATCCGGAAGCCATCGCCGTGGCGCAGCGCGACTTCGCCCCGGACGGCCGCGTGGCCATCTACCGCGGCAGCTTCGCCGACCTGCTGGACTGGAGCGAGACCGCCGCCGGCCTGGACGGCGTGCTGTTCGACCTGGGCGTGTCCTCGCCACAGCTGGACGTGGCCGAGCGTGGTTTCAGCTTCGGCAAGGACGGCCCGCTGGACATGCGCATGGACCCGGATTCGGGCGAAAGCGCGGCGCAATGGCTCAACCGCGCCGAGGAGCGCGAAATCGCCGATGTGCTGTGGACCTACGGCGAGGAGCGCCAGAGCCGCCGCATCGCCCGCGCCATCGTGGCCCGCCGTGCGAACCAGCCGTTTTCCCGCACCGCCGAGCTGGCCGAGCTGATCGCATCGGCGATGCCGCGCGGCAAGGACAAGATCCATCCGGCCACGCGCAGCTTCCAGGCCATCCGCATCCACATCAACCGCGAGCTGGCCGACCTCGAGGCCGGGCTGGACGCGGCGATGGCGCGGCTCAAGCCCGGCGGCCGGCTGGCGGTGATCAGTTTCCATTCGCTGGAAGACCGCATCGTCAAGCAGTTCATGAACCGCCACGCCAAGGCGCCGCCGAGCAATCGCCGCCTGCCGGAAGTGCAGGCTTTCGTGCCGGTGCTAGACCTGGTTGGCGGCGCGATCAAGGCCGAGGACGACGAACTGGCGGTCAATCCGCGTTCGCGCAGTGCCGTGCTGCGCGTTGCGCAGAAGCGCGGGGTGGCCGCATGAGCCGCCTGCTGCTGGTGGTGCTGCTGGCCTGCACGATCGCCTCGGCGATCGGCGTGGTGTTCATGCGCCACCGCCACCGCCAGCTGTTCGTGGAACTGTCGCGGCTGGAGCACTCCCGCGACGAGCTGAACATCGAGTTCGGCCGCCTGCAGCTGGAGCAGGCCACGCTGGCGCAGGCCACGCGCGTGGACCAGGAAGCGCGCGGCCGACTGGGGATGAAGTTCCCGGAAGCCGGCGACATCGTGGTGGTGCGGCCATGACGAAACGGCAGGACAGCTGTTTTGCACGGCGAAGCCGCCCGCAGGGTGGCGCAGGGCCGGTTTGTGCTCCTGCAACACCGGCATTCCCGCCGTCCATGGCGGTCAGAGGTGCGCCATGAACGCACCACGCCGCAACCGCAATCGCAGCCAGTTCAACCTGCGCAACCGCATGCTGATGGTCGGTGCGGGGCTGGGCCTGTGCGCGGTGACCCTGGTCGGTCGCGCCGCCTACGTGCAGCTGGTCAACAGCGATTTCTACCAGCGCCAGGGCGAGGCGCGTTACCTGCGCGAAGTGCCCATCGCGACCTCGCGCGGCATGATCACCGACCGCAACGGCGAGCCGGTGGCGGTGTCCACGCCGGTAGCCTCGATCTGGGTCAATCCGCAGGAGCTGCTGCGTGCGCCCGAGCGTATTCCCGGGCTGGCGCAGGCGCTGTCGCTGCCGGTGGACGAACTGACCTCGAAGCTGACGCAGAAGGCCGACAAGGAGTTCATGTACCTGCGCCGCCGGATGAATCCGGACGTGGCCGAGCAGATCGTCGCGCTGAAGATTCCCGGCGTGTTCGCGCAGCGCGAGTTCCGTCGCTACTACCCGCAGGGTGAGGCGATGGCCCACGTGCTGGGCTTCACCAACATCGACGACCACGGCCAGGAAGGCCTGGAGCTGGCCTTCGACGAATGGCTGCGCGGCAAGCCCGGCGCCAAGAAAGTGATCCGCGACCGCAAGGGCGCGATCGTGGAGAGCATCGACCTGGTGCGTCCGGCCGAACCCGGCAAGGACCTGACCCTGAGCATCGACCGCCGCATCCAGTTCCTGGCCATGCGCGAACTGCGCAATGCGGTCACCGCCAACCAGGCCGCCGGCGGCTCCATCGTGATCATGGACGTGGCTACCGGCGAGGTGATGGCCATGGCCAACCTGCCGACCTACAACCCGAACTCGGTCAGCGGCGCCACGCCGGACGCGCGCCGCAACCGCGCCGTGACCGACCTGATTGAGCCGGGTTCGACGATGAAGCCGCTGACCATCGCCACCGCGCTGCAGAACCACGTGGTGACCCCGGACACCATCATCGACACCAACCCGGGCTACCTGGCGCTGGACAGGCGCTACACCATCCGCGACGTGCCGCGGAACAACGGCGTGCTCAACGTCACCGGTGTGATCACCCGCAGCTCGAACATCGGCGCGGCCAAGATCGTCTCGCGCCTGCCGGACCAGACCTTCTACAACTCGGTGCGCGCCTTCGGCTACGGCATGGCCCCGCACAGCGGTTTCCCGGGTGAATCGGCGGGCGTGGTGCCGGTGCCGGGCAGCCCCGGCTGGTCCGGCACCACCAAGGCCACCATGTCCTACGGCTATGGCCTGTCGGTGACGCCGCTGCAGATCGCGCAGGCGTATTCGGCGCTGGCCAACGGCGGCCGCGTGATCCAGCCGACCTTCGTCAAGGGCCAGCACAGCGAAGCGCGCGAGGTCATCGACCCTGCGGTCGCGCAGGAAGTGGTGCGGATGATGGAGACGGTGGTGACCCAGGGCGGCGCCAAGCAGGCGGCGATCCTGGGCTACCACGTCGCCGGCAAGACCGGCACGGCGCGCAAGAACGGCCCCAACGGCTACGAACGCGACCATTACAACCTGTTGTTCGCCGGCGTGGTGCCGGCCACCAATCCGCGCTTCGCCGCGGTGATCGTGGTCAACGACCCGCGCGGCGCGCTGCAGTACGGCGGCCTGGTATCCGCACCGGTGTTCCACCACGTGATGGAAGGCACCCTGCGCCTGATGGACGTGCCGCCGGACGACATCCAGTCGTGGCTGGCGGCGCAGGCGGCCGGCAAGGTCGGCGGCAACCCGGTCAACAACCCCGCGGTGCTGCCGGTTCCGCAGGATCCGGCCGAACCCAACATCGACGCCGAATTCGACGCCGCCATGCCGACCGCCATCGCGCCGCAGCCGGCCGCGACGGAGGTGCGCCAGTGAACCGCACGATGAAACTGTCGCAGCTGCTGCCCGACCTGGCGCTGGCCGCCGACCTGCAGATCGGCGGACTGGTGCTGGACTCGCGCCAGGTGCGTCCCGGCGACGCGTTCGTCGCCATCGCCGGGTTCGGCGCGCACGGGCTGGGCTTCGTCGCGCAGGCCAGGGCCGCCGGTGCCAGCGCCATCCTGTTCGATCCGCCGGCACCGGCGCAGCTGCCGGCGCCGGCCGACGCCATCGCCGTGCCCGGCCTGCGCCAGCGCATGGGCGCGATGGCCGACCAGTTCCACGGCCATCCTTCGCATGCGATGACGATGGTCGGCGTGACCGGCACCAACGGCAAGACCTCGACCGTGCAGCTGCTGGCCCAGGCCTGGCACCTGCTGGGCCGCCGCAGCGGCAGCATCGGCACGCTGGGCGTCGGCCTGTACGGCGACGTGGTGCCGACCGGCTTCACCACGCCGCTGGTGCTGCAGATGCATGAGGTACTGGCGCAGCTGCGCGACGCGGGCGCGCAGGCGGTGGCGATGGAAGTCAGCTCGCATGCGCTGGACCAGGGCCGCGTCGATGCCGTGCATTACGACGTGGCCGTGTTCACCAATCTCACCCGCGACCATCTCGATTACCACGGCGACATGGCCAGCTACGGCGCGGCCAAGGCGCGCCTGTTCCATCGCGAGGGCCTGAAGGCGGCGGTGATCAACCTGGACGATGCCTTCGGCCGCGAACTGATCACCACCCTGGCCGCCGGTGTCCAGGCCATCGGCCTGAGTTCGACCGGGCAGCCCGGCGCTGCAATCCGCGCCGAGACGCTGGTGCTGGACGGGCAGGGCATCGGTTTCGACCTGGTGATCGGCGAGGAGCGCCATCCGCTGCGTTCGCCGCTGCTGGGCCGCTTCAACGCCGACAACCTGCTGGCCGTGGCCGGCGCGCTGCATGCGCTGGGCCAGCCGGCGGCGATCATCGCCGACGTGCTGGGCAGGCTGCAGCCGATCCGCGGCCGCATGAACCGCCTCGGCGGGCAGGGCGAGCCGACCGTGGTCATCGATTACGCGCACACGCCCGACGCGCTGGAGCAGGCGCTGCGCAGCCTGCATGGCCATCTCGACGGCCGCCTGCTGTGCGTGTTCGGCTGCGGCGGCGAACGCGATACCGGCAAGCGCCCGCAGATGGCGGCCATCGCCGAGAAACATGCCGACGCGGTATTCGTCACCGACGACAATCCGCGCGGCGAGGATGGCGACACGATCGTCGCCGACATCATGGCCGGTTTCGCCGCGCCGTCGCGGGTGAGCGTGCAGCGCGACCGCGCGCGCGCCATCGGCGCGGCCATCGCCCAGGCCGGCCCCGGCGACATCGTGCTGGTCGCCGGCAAGGGCCATGAGCCCTATCAGGAGATCGCAGGCATCAAGCATCCTTTCGACGACACCGACGTCGCCTCGCGCGCGCTGCAGGCACGCGCGGCGAACGGGAAGGTGGACGCATGAAGCGCACTCCGCTGTCGCTGATCGCGCACTGGGCCGGCGGCGAGCTGCATGGCGAGGACGCGAGCATCGACGCCATCGGCAACGATACCCGCACGCTGGCCCCCGGCAGCCTGTATCTGGCCCTGCGCGGCGAGCGCTTCGACGGCCACGACTTCGCCGCCGGTGCGGTGGAGAACGGCGCCAGCGCGCTGCTGGTGGAGCGCCTGCTGCCGCTGGACGTGCCGCAGGTGGTGGTCGCCGATGCCGAGCGTGCGCTGGCGAAGATCGCCACCGCGATGCAGCGTGACCGCGCCACGCGCGTGTTCGCCATCACCGGCAGCAACGGCAAGACCAGCGTGAAGGCGCTGTTGCTGGCGATCCTGCAGAACGTGGCCGCGGTCGAAGGCCGCACCATCCATGCCACGCCGGGCAACCGCAACAACGAGATCGGCATGCCGCTGGCGGTGATCGACGCGCCGGAAGACGCCGACTTCGCCGTCTACGAGATGGGCACCGGCAAGCCGGGCGACATCGCCTGGCTGACCGCCATCGCTGCACCGGACGTGGCCCTGGTCAACAATGTCGCGCCTGCGCACCTGGAGCGCATGGGCAGCCTGCTGGAGATCGCCAACACCAAGGCGGCGGTCTACGACGACCTGCGCGAAGGCGGCGTGGCGGTGGTCAATGCCGACGATGCCTTCGCTCCGTTCTTCGCCGAGCGCGCAGGCGCCCACCGCGTGATCCGCTTCGGCCTGGAGGCCAGCGCCGACGTCACCGCCACCGGCATCGTGCTGGCCGAAGCCGGCTCGCGCTTCCGCCTGCATACGCCGCAGGGCGAGGCCGAGGTGGCACTGCAGCTGCCGGGCCGCCACAACGTGCTCAATGCGCTGGCCGCCGCGTCGCTGGCGCTGGCCGCGGGCATCGCCTTGCCGCGCGTGGCCGAAGGCCTGGCGCAGGCACGCCCGGTCGCCGGCCGCCAGGTCGCGCGCATGCTGGCCAACGGCGCGGTGCTGGTGGACGACAGCTACAACGCCAATCCGGGCTCGCTGGCCGCGGCGATCGCCGCGCTGGCCGCGGGCAAGGAAGAGGGCTGGCTGGTGCTGGGCGACATGCGCGAACTCGGCCCCGACGCGCAGGCGCTGCATGCGCAGGCCGGCGTGCGTGCGCGCGAGGCCGGGCTCAAACGTCTGTATGCGCTCGGGCCGCTGAGCGCCGCCGCCGCCGCCGCCTTCGGCGAGGGCGGGCGTCACTTCGACAGCCACGCCGCGCTGGCAGCCGCGCTGGCAGCCGACCTTCATGCTGGCGTGCGTTGCCTGGTCAAGGGCTCGCGCGGCAGCGCCATGGACAAGATCGTGACCGCGCTGCTGGGGCGCGGCGAGGACACACCGCATGTTGCTTGAACTGGCCCGTTGGTTGCAGCAGCTGGACGACCTGTTCCGGCTGTTCAACTACCTCACCTTCCGCGGCATCCTCGCGGCGCTGACCGCGCTCGGCCTGTCGCTGTGGCTGGGGCCGGCTGCGATCCGCCGCCTGGCCCAGCTCAAGGGCGGCCAGCCGATCCGCAAGGACGGCCCGCAGTCGCACTTCTCCAAGGCCGGCACGCCGACCATGGGCGGCGGCCTGATCCTGCTGTCGGTGCTGATGGCGGTGCTGCTGTGGGGCGACCTGCGCAACCGCTACGTGTGGCTGGTGATGGCGGTGATGCTGTGCTTCGGCGCCATCGGCTGGTACGACGACTGGATCAAGATCGCCCGGCGCGACCCCAATGGCCTGAAGTCGCGCTGGAAATACCTGCTGCAGTCGATCTTCGGCCTCGGCGCCGGCCTGTTCCTGTTCTACACAGCCGACGTGCCGGCGGCGCTGACCCTGTACATCCCGATGTTCAAGGCCATCGCGCTGCCGCTGGCCGGGATCAGCTTCGTGGCGATCGCCTACTTCTGGATCGTGGGCTTCTCCAACGCGGTCAACCTGACCGACGGCCTGGACGGCCTTGCGATCATGCCGACCGTGCTGGTCGCCTGCGCGCTGGGCGTGTTCGCCTATGCCTCGGGCAACGCGGTGTTCTCCAGCTACCTGCAGATCCCGCAGATTCCGGGCGCGGGCGAACTGGTCATCATCTGCGCGGCGATCGCCGGCGCCGGCCTGGGCTTCCTGTGGTTCAACACCTATCCGGCGATGGTGTTCATGGGTGACGTCGGTGCGCTGGCGCTGGGCGCGGTGCTGGGCACCATCGCAGTGATCGTGCGCCAGGAACTGGTGCTGGTGGTGATGGGCGGCGTGTTCGTGATCGAGACGCTGTCGGTGATGATCCAGGTGGCCAGCTTCAAGCTGACCGGCAAGCGCGTGTTCCGCATGGCGCCGATCCACCACCACTTCGAACTCAAGGGCTGGCCCGAGCCGCGGGTGATCGTGCGTTTCTGGATCATCTCGGTGGTGCTGGTGCTGATCGGCTTGGCGACGCTGAAGGTGCGCTGATGGACGATACCGCGCGCCAGGCAACCCGGCTCGAAGCGATCGGCGGCCACTACGACAAGTGGCTGCTGGGCGCGGCCGTGGCGCTGGCGTCGCTGGGCATCGTGATGGTGGCGTCCAGTTCCATCGCGCTGACCCAGAGCCCGTTCTACTACCTGACCCGCCACCTGGTGTTCATCGGCATCGGCCTGGCGCTGGCGGCGGTGGCGATGCGCGTGGAGCTGCGCGAGATCGAGAAGTACAACCACCTGCTGCTGCTGGGCTGCTTCGCGCTGTTGGTGGTGGTGTTCGTGCCGGGCCTGGGCAGCACCGTCAACGGCGCGCGCCGCTGGATCAACCTGGGCGTGGCCAAGTTCCAGACGGTCGAAGCGGTGAAGGTGCTGTACATCGTCTGGCTGTCCAGCTACCTGGTGCGCTTCCGCGACGAAGTCAACGCCACCTGGCAGGCGATGCTCAAGCCGGTGGGCGTGGTCGGCGTGCTGGTCGTCCTGCTGCTGCTGCAGCCGGACTTCGGCTCGTCGATGCTGCTGCTGGGCATCACCACCTGCATGCTGGTGCTGGGCGGCGCGCAGCTCAAGCGCATCGTGCTGCCGGTGCTGCTGATGCTGCCGGCGCTGGTGCTGCTGGTGATCTTCGAGCCGTACCGCATGCGCCGCGTCACCTCGTTCATGGACCCGTGGGAAGACCAGCTGGGGTCGGGCTACCAGCTGTCCAACGCGCTGATGGCGATCGGCCGCGGCGAATGGGCCGGCGTGGGCCTGGGTGCGTCGATTCAGAAGCTCAACTACCTGCCCGAATCGCATACCGACTTCATCTTCTCGGTGATCGCCGAGGAGCTGGGTTTCGCTGGCGTCTGCGCCATCATCGCGCTGTACGCGCTGCTGGTCGGCCGCGCGTTCTGGCTGGGCATGCGCTGCATCGAGATGCGTCGCCATTTCTCCGGCTACATCGCCTTCGGCGTCGGCCTGTGGATCGGCCTGCAGACCTTCGTCTCGATCGGCGTGAACCTGGGCATGCTGCCGACCAAGGGCCTGACCCTGCCGCTGATTTCCTCGGGTGGCTCGAGCGTGATGATGACCTGCGTGGCAGTCGGCGTGCTGCTGCGCGTGTCGTGGGAATACAACCGCGCGGTGCGTCGCCAGGAAGTGCGCGATGACGCCGACGTGGCCGACGCGCCGGCCGCCGATGCGGCGCAGCCGGTCGAGCCGGCCACCGCCACCGCGATCGCCGCGGCCATGCAGGCCGGTGCCGCGCGCGGCACCAGCCGCATGCAGCAGCGGGTCGAGCCCACGTTCGGGAGGATCGCCTGATGGCCGCCTCCACGCCTGCCAACGATGCGCGTCCGGTGCTGATCATGGCCGGTGGTACCGGCGGCCACATCTTCCCCGGGCTGGCCGTCGCCAAGGTGCTGCGCGAGCGCGGCGTCCCGGTGACCTGGCTCGGTGCCGACGGCGCGATGGAAACCCGGCTGGTGCCGCAGCACGGCATCGCCATCGACACGCTGGCCATCTCCGGGCTGCGCGGCAAGGGCAAGCTGGCGCTGCTGGGCGCGCCGCTGCGGGTGCTGCGCGCGATCCGCGCCGCCGGTTTCGTCCTGCGCGACCGCAACCCGCGCGCGGTGGTGGCCTTCGGCGGCTTCGCCTCCGGTCCCGGCGGCATGGCCGCGCGCCTGCACGGTTTTCCGCTGCTGGTGCACGAACAGAACCGCGCGCCGGGCATGACCAACCGCATCCTGTCGCGTTTTGCGCGGCGCCTGCTGACCGGCTTCCCGGGCAGCTTCGCCGGCACCCGCGAAGAAGCAGTCGGCAATCCGGTGCGCGCCGAGATCGCCGCGCTGCCGGCGCCGGAACAGCGCCTGGCCGGCCGTGACGGTCCGATGCGGGTGCTGGTACTGGGCGGCAGCCAGGGCGCGCGCGCGCTCAATAATGCCGTGCCCAAGGCGCTGGCCGCGCTGGGCGGCGGCGTCGCCATCGAGGTCTGGCACCAGTGCGGCGAGAAGCTGCGCGACGAAGCGCAGCAGGCCTACCGCGCTGCCGGCGTCGAAGGCCGCGTCGATGCCTTCATCACCGACATGGCCGCCGCCTATGCCTGGGCCGACCTGGTGGTGTGCCGCTCCGGCGCCTCCACCCTGGCCGAGCTGTGCGCGGTGGGCATCGGCAGCGTGCTGGTGCCGTTCGCCGCGGCGGTGGACGACCACCAGACCCGCAACGCCGAATACCTGGTCGAGCGCGGCGCCGCTGAACTGCTGAAGCAGGACGACGCGCTGGCCGCCAATCTGGAAGGCGTGCTGCGCGCTCTGGCCCACACTCCCGCCCGCCGCATGCAGATGGCGCAAGCCGCGCGTGCGCTGGCCAAGGTCGATGCGGCCGAACGCATCGCCGACATCATCCTCGAGGAAGCAGCATGAACACGGCACCGCGCACCCGCGCCCGCCCTACCGGAGGCCGCGCATGATCCGCCGCCTCCACGACACCACCGACCTGGTCCGTGCGTTCCCGCGCGTGCACTTCGTCGGCATCGGCGGCACCGGCATGAGCGGCATCGCCGAAGTGATGCTGACCCTCGGCTATGAAGTCTCCGGTTCGGACAACGCCGACAACGCCGCCACCCGCCGCCTGGCGCGGCTGGGCGCGCGGGTGATGCGCGGGCACTCGGCCGCCAACGTGCTCGGCACCGATTGCGTGGTGGTGTCCAGCGCGATCCGCGAGGACAACCCGGAACTGATGGAGGCGCGCAGCCAGCGCATCCCGATCATGCCGCGCGCGGCGATGCTGGCCGAGCTGATGCGCTTCCGCCGCGGCATCGCCGTGGCCGGCACGCACGGCAAGACCACCACCACCTCGCTGACCGCCGCGGTGCTCAGCGAAGGCGGCCTGGACCCGACCTTCGTGATCGGCGGGCAGCTGCTGGCCGCCGGCGCCAACGCCAAACTGGGCGGCGGACAATGGCTGGTGGCCGAGGCCGATGAGAGCGACGGCAGCTTCCTGCGCCTGAACCCGCTGGTGGCGGTGATCACCAACATCGATGCCGACCACCTGGAAAACTACGGCAACGACTTCGCCCGCGTGCAGGCCGCATTCGCCGAGTTCCTGCAGCGCCTGCCGTTCTACGGCCTGGCGGTGCTGTGCATCGACGACCCGGAAGTGGCCGCGCTGGCCACGCAGACGCCGCGCCATGTCATGACCTACGGCATGAGCGGCCACGCCGACGTGCGTGCCGAGGACGTGGAGCAGGATGGCGCGCGCATGCGCTTCACCCTGCGCCTGCCCGAGGGCAGCAGCGTGTCGGTGACGCTGGCGCTGCCGGGCCGCCACAACGTACTCAACGCGCTCGCCGCCGCCGCCATTGGCTGGCAGCTGGGCGTGGCGCCGGAAACGATCGCCGCCGCGCTGGAAAAATTCGAAGGCGTGGGTCGCCGCTTCAACGACCTGGGCGTGGTCACCACCGCCAAGGGCGCGAAGGTGCGGCTCATCGACGACTACGGCCACCACCCGCGCGAACTGGCCGCGGTGTTCGCCGCCGCCCGCGGCGGCTGGCCGGCACAGCGCCTGGTGGTGGCGTTCCAGCCGCACCGCTACAGCCGCACACGCGACCAGTTCGATGCATTCGCCGCGGTGCTGTCCGAAGTGGACGCGCTGGTGCTCAGCGAGGTGTACCCGGCCGGCGAGGCACCGATTCCCGGCGCCGACTCGAAGTCGCTGGCCCGCGCCATCCGCGCGCGCGGCCGCAGCGAGCCGGTCGTGGTCGGCCACGCCCATGACCTGGTGTCGGTGCTGCCGGACGTGCTGCGCGACGGCGACCTGCTGCTGATGATGGGCGCCGGCGACATCGGCCACGTCGCCCAGCAGATCGCCACCGGCGGTTTCCAGGGGGCGCAGGACGAATGAAGGCCTGCCTGCTCCCGCTGATGCGCACCCCGACCATGGCCGTTGCCGGCCGTGGCGCGGCGCCGTCGTGCGGAAACGCGCGGGCGCAGGGGGGGCGCGCATGAGCGCGGTGCTGCGGATCCTCGCCTGGCTGCTGGCCATCGCCCTGGTGGCGCTGCCGGTGGTGGCCGTGCTCAACGGCTGGGTCGGTGCCGAGCGCTGGCCGCTGGCCAAGCTGCGCGTGCATGGCGAGTTCAAGCGCGTGCCCGGCGAGGAACTGCAGAAGGCGTTGCTGCCGTATGCGCGCGCCGGCTACTTCGCGGTGAAGCTGCAGGACGCGCAGCACGCGGTGGAGCAGCTGCCGTGGGTGGAGAGCGCGCAGGTGCGCAAGCAGTGGCCGGACGTGCTGGAAGTCAGCATCGTCGAACACAAGCCGTTCGCGCGCTGGGGCAAGGACCGGCTGCTGTCCGAGCAGGGTCGCCTGTTCGCCACCCCGCACGGGCTGGAGAACGCGCCGCTGCCGGAACTCGATGGCCCGGACAGCAAGACCGCCGAAGTGGTCGAGCTCTACAACGAATCGCGTGCGCTGTTCGCGCCGGCCGGCGTGGACGTGCGCGCGCTGGCGATGGACGCGCGCGGCAGCTGGTCGCTGGCGCTGGACAACGGTACCGAGGTCATCGTCGGCCGCGACGATGCGCGCTCGCGGCTGGGCCGCTTCGTGCGCGTGCTGCCGCAGCTCACCCGCACCCAGGTGCCGATCGTGCGCGCCGATCTCCGCTACACCAATGGTTTCACGCTGAGCTGGGGAACCCCGCCGCCGGCAGCAAAGCAGACGCAGGACAGGACATGAATCGCAAGGGTGACAAATCGCTGATCGTCGGCCTCGACATCGGCACCTCCAAGGTGGTGGCGCTGGTGGGCGAGTATTCGCCGGGCAGCCCGATCGAGGTGATCGGCATCGGCTCGCACGAATCGCGCGGGCTCAAGCGCGGCGTGGTGGTGGACATCGAATCGACGGTGCAGTCGATCCAGCGCGCCATCGAGGAAGCCGAACTGATGGCCGGCTGCGAGATCCGCTCGGTCTACGCCTCCATCTCCGGCAACCACGTGCAGTGCCGCAACTCGCAGGGCATCACCCCGATCCGCGAGGGCGAGGTGACCTGGGGCGACCTGGACCGCGTGCTGGAAGCGGCCAAGGCGGTGGCGATCCCGGCCGACCAGAAGATCCTGCACGCGATTCCGCGCGAATACGTGCTGGACGATTCTCAGGAAGGCATCCGCAACCCGGTCGGCATGACCGGCGTGCGCCTGGAGGTGCATGCACACCTGGTGGTGTGCGCGCAGTCGGCGGCGGCCAACATCAGCAAGTGCGTGCAGCGCTGCGGCCTGCAGGTGGACGACCTGGTGCTGTCCTCGCTGGCCTCCTCGGTGGCGGTGCTGACCGCCGACGAGCGCGAGCTGGGCGTGGTGATGGTGGACATCGGCGCCGGCACCACCGACATCGCGGTGTTCGTGCAGGGCGCGATCTGCCATACCGCCTCGCTGCCGATCGCCGGCGACCACGTCACCAACGACATCGCGCACATGCTGCGCACGCCGACCCCGGAAGCCGAGCAGATCAAGGTGCGCTACGCCTGCGCGCTGGCGCAGCTGGCCACCGCCGAGGAAAGCATCCAGGTGCCGTCGGTCGGCGACCGGCCGCCGCGGCGCATGCCGCGCGCCTCGCTGGCGCAGGCGGTGCAGGGCCGCTACGAGGAGATCTTCGAGATGGTGCAGGCCGAACTGCGCCGCTCGGGCTTCGAGGAGATGGTGCGCGCCGGCATGGTGCTCACCGGCGGCGCCTCGAAGATGGAAGGCGTGGTCGAGCTGGCCGAGGAAATGCTGCAGATGCCGGTGCGCGTGGGCATCCCGCAGCACGTCACCGGCCTGGGCGAAGTGGTCGGCAATCCGGTGCATGCCACCGGCGTCGGCCTGCTGCTGATGGGCAGCCAGATCGAGCACCCGCGGCGTCCGTCGCTGCCCACCGGGCGCGCCGGCACGCTGTTCAACAAATTGAAGAACTGGTTCCGCGGCGAGTTCTGACGCGGGGCGGGCGGTAACGCCGGCCCCGGCCGGCGGATTGAAGCAGAGCGGTACCTCCCGAGTGGCGCAGGCCACGAAGGAATTCCAACGACAACTGCCGCAACGGCGGCGCGGTACGGCAAGGGCAGGACGCCCGCGCGGCCACGCCACTGGAAGCGGTTATAACGAGGACATGGACATGGCACATTTCGAACTGATCGAGAAGATGGCACCCAACGCGGTGATCAAGGTGGTGGGCGTGGGCGGCGGCGGCGGCAACGCCGTGGCGCACATGGTCAATTCCAGCGTGGACGGCGTGGAATTCATCACCGCCAACACCGATTCGCAGGCGATCAAGAACTGCGGCGCCAAGCTGCAGCTGCAGCTCGGCACCAACGTCACCAAGGGCCTGGGCGCCGGCGCCAACCCGGAAGTCGGCCGCCAGGCCGCGCTGGAAGACCGCGAGCGCATCATGGACGCCCTGCAGGGCGCGGACATGGTGTTCATCACCGCCGGCATGGGTGGCGGCACCGGCACCGGCGCCGCGCCGGTGGTGGCGCAGCTGGCCAAGGAAATGGGCATCCTGACCGTGGCCGTGGTCACCAAGCCGTTCCCGTTCGAAGGCCGCCGCCGCATGCAGGTGGCGCTGAAGGGCATCGAGGAGCTGAGCCAGCACGTCGACTCGCTGATCACCATCCCCAACGAGAAGCTGATCACCGTGCTCGGCCGCAACGCCACCATGGTGCAGGCGTTCCGCGCCGCCAACGACGTGCTGCAGGGCGCGGTGCAGGGCATCGCCGACCTGATCGTGCGTCCAGGCCTGATCAACGTCGACTTCGCCGACGTGCGCACCGTGATGTCGGAAATGGGCCTGGCGATGATGGGCACCGGCACCGCCCGCGGTGACGACCGCGCCCAGGCCGCCGCCGAGGCCGCCATCCAGAACCCGCTGCTGGACGACGTGAACCTGGCCGGCGCCAACGGCATCCTGGTCAACATCACCGCCGGCCCGGACTTCACCATGAGCGAGTTCGACGAGATCGGCCGCACCATCGACGGCTTCGCCTCGGAAGACGCCACCGTGGTGGTCGGCACCGTGCTCGACCCGGACATGCAGGACGAAGTGCGCGTGACCGTGGTCGCCACCGGCCTGAACCGCGTCGCCGCCAAGACCGCGCAGCGGCCGGGCGAGCGCGCGCCGATCAAGCTGGTGCGCAACGCCACCACCGGCCAGGCCGAGTTCGGCGGCGACTACGAGAGCCCGGCCGACGCCGTGGCCAAGGCCGTGGGCAGCTCGCTGGGCATGGGCCTGCGCCGTCCGAGTTCGGACACCGTGGCCGCGCCGGCCCCGGCTGCCGCGCCGGCCGCCGCGGAACTGCCGAGCGACTACCTGGATATTCCGGCCTTCCTGCGTCGCCAGGCCGACTGAACTCCCGGCCGCCGTTGCGCCGTGCGCCCCGGGCGGGGCGCGGCGGTGGGCGGTGTGCCGGAAGGGTCGTGAGTTGCAGGCGCCGGGGTTGTCCTCCCCGGTGGCGGCATCCATGTCCTTGTTGCCGGGCCAGGATCGGCCCGGCAGCAGCTTCGCCTCTCCGGAGGAGGCGGGGCGGCAGCGCGCCAGGGCGGGATGTTGATGCGTGTTATTCTTGTTTGGCTATGGCCGCGCTCCGGGCGGGCCCCTCCAGAACCTACTTCCGATGATCCATCAGCGCACCCTCAAGAACACGATCCGCGCCACCGGCGTCGGCCTGCACAGCGGCGACAAGGTCTACATGACCCTGCGCCCGGCCCCGGTCGACCATGGCATCGTGTTCCGTCGCGTGGACCTGGACCCGGTGGTGGAAGTGCCGGCGCGTGCCGATCTGGTCACCGAAGTGACCCTGTGCACCGGCCTGACCTGCGAAGGCGCCAAGATCCAGACCGTCGAACACCTGATGTCGGCCATGGCCGGCCTGGGCGTGGACAACGCCATCGTCGAGCTGTCCTCGGCCGAGCTGCCGATCATGGACGGTTCCTCGGGCCCGTTCGTGTTCCTGCTGCAGTCGGCGGGCATCGCCGAGCAGCCCGCGCCCAAGCGTTTCCTGCGCATCCTCAAGACGGTGGAAGTGCGCGACGGCGACAAGATCGCCCGCTTCGAGCCGCATGAGGGTTACCGGCTGGGCTTCACCATCCAGTTCGACCATCCGATGATCCCGGCCAGGCAGTCGCGGGTGGAGATCGACTTCTCCACCGCCGCCTACATCAAGGAAATCTCCCGCGCGCGCACCTTCGGCTTCATGCGCGACCTGGAGTACATGCGCGAGCGCAACCTGGGCCTGGGCGGTTCGATGGACAACGCCATCGTGCTGGACGAGTTCCGCGTGCTCAACGACGACGGCCTGCGCTACGCCGACGAGTTCGTGCGCCACAAGATCCTCGACGCCATTGGCGACCTGTACCTGGCCGGCGGCCCGGTGCTCGGCGCCTACGAGGGCTACAAATCCGGCCACGCGCTCAACAACAAGCTGGTCCGTGCGCTGCTGGCCGACGCCAGCGCCTGGGAGTGGGCGAGCTTCGATTCGCCGGCCGCGGCCGACCCGGTCGTGTATGGCGCGGTCGCCTACGCCTGAATGGGTGTCGCCCGTCGGGGCGTGCAGGTTTTGTGAATCCAGACGCGATTCCAGCCTGAATTTAACCAATAATTAACAAAACACTAACTCCTGCACAGCAAGTCGCGGCTAGGATTCCTGCCGGCTTGGTGCTGGAGTCCTTCGGGATGTCCGGATGCGGCGGAGGATCTCCATCCGCATTCAGGAACGGGTGCCCTTTACATCCGCCAGGCAAGCCAGGGCGTCGCGCAGGCCTTTGTGCGTGGCGGCCGTTACTGCGTGAGTGCTGCGCTGGTCGTTGCGCACCGGGGAGGGTGCAGGCGCGGTTGCAGTCTTGACGGTCACCCGGGTGGCCTTCAGCCCGATGGATCGGGCCGCGTCGAGCAGCTGGTCCTCGGCAAGCCTGACCTTGGCGTGCCAGACCGGCGATTCGACGAGAAAAACGAGGTGTTCGCCGTCCACATTGGCCAACCGGCAACGGTTGCCCAGCGCAGGCGGCAGATGGGGGCGCAACTGCCGGTCCAGCGCGTCGAGCCACAGGGCTCGCCGCAACGGGTTTCCCGCTTTGTCCGCCATGACCGCTTCCAGCGCCTGTTTCGGCGCGGTGCGGGAACGAACGCTGGATTTCGGCTCAGACATAAGAATTCTTCGATGGCATTCAAAAAGATCGTAATCAAAACACGGGGGCAGCAGGCGAAAACGCCATTGGCACGCCTGCAGGTTTTTTTCGAGGATAGGCCAAAGGCACTGCTCGGCACCGTGATGGCGCTGGGCTGCCTGGTCGGCGCAGGGCTCACCTTGGGCACCGGCGCGGCGGGCGACTCGGCGCTGCGCGCCAAGGTCGAGCGCCAGGAGCGGGAGCTGGCCAAGGTGCAGGCCGACGCGCAGACCCAGGTCAACGCGCTGGCGGCGCGGCTGGGCGAGCTGCAGGCCCAGGCCACCCGCCTGAACGCGCTGGGCGAGCGCCTGACCCAGATGGGCAAGCTCGAGGACGGCGAGTTCGATTTCAACGAGACGCCCGGCCTGGGCGACGGCGATGCCGGCCCGGCCCAGGATATCCCGCTGAGCGCGGTCAACAGCGACTTACAGGTGCTGGAGCAGCGCTTCGCTGCTTCGGGCCGCCAGCTGTCGGTGCTCGAATCGCTGCTGTTCGACCACCAGCTGGAGCAGAACGCCGTGCCCTCGCGCATGCCGATCCGCAACAGCTACGTGACCTCCGGTTTCGGCACCCGCGCCGATCCGTTCGGCCGCGGCGCCGCCACCCACAAGGGCATGGACTTCCACGCCCGCGTCGGCGACCCGGTGATGGCCGTGGCCGAGGGCGTGGTCAGCTTCTCCGGGGTCAAGGGCGGCTACGGCAACGTGGTCGAGGTCGACCACGGCAACGGCTACAAGACCCTGTACGCGCACAACTCGCGCCTGAGCGTGCGCGAGGGCGACCTGGTGCGCATCGGCCAGGAAGTGGCCAAGGCCGGCTCCACCGGCCGTTCCACCGGCGCCCATGTGCACTTCGAGGTGTGGCAGGACGGCCGCGTGGTCAACC
Organism: Stenotrophomonas sp. PS02297; assembly: GCF_029959705.1. Taxonomy (NCBI): domain Bacteria; kingdom Pseudomonadati; phylum Pseudomonadota; class Gammaproteobacteria; order Lysobacterales; family Lysobacteraceae; genus Stenotrophomonas; species Stenotrophomonas sp. PS02297. Next base: position 23,730 of record NZ_JASCOS010000044.1, read on the forward strand.
CGCGCAAGTTCCTCGGCGACGGCGGCAACACCCCGGTGGGCCGCGTCGGACGTGGCTGACGGCCGCGGACGGGCGCTTGAATCGCCAGGCGGCCGCCCCAAGCTACAATAGGCGTTGCCATCGACAGGGCGCATTGCGCCCTGTTTCGTTTGTGCCCGGCTGGTCCCGCTTGGGGTGGGGTCCGCGCACGGCATTCCATTCAAACCGGTTCCTTCAATGATCAACAGCCTGCTTACCCGCGTTTTTGGCAGCCGCAACGAGCGCCAGCTCCGCCAGCTCAACCGTATCGTCGCCAAGATCAATGCCTTGGAGCCGGAGATCCAGAAGCTCTCCGACGACCAGCTGAAGGCCAAGACCCCCGAGTTCCGCGAGCGCGTCGCCGCCGGCGAAGCGCTGGACAAGGTGCTGCCGGAAGCCTTCGCGGTCTGCCGTGAGGCCTCCCAGCGCGTGCTGGGCATGCGCCACTACGACGTGCAGCTGATCGGCGGCATGGTGCTGCACCTGGGCAAGATCGCCGAAATGCGCACCGGCGAAGGCAAGACCCTGGTCGCGACCCTGCCGGTGTACCTCAACGCCCTGGAAGGCAAGGGCGTGCACGTGGTCACCGTCAACGACTACCTGGCGCGCCGCGACGCCGCGCAGATGGGCAAGCTGTACAACTGGCTGGGGCTGAGCGTGGGCGTGGTCTACCCGGGCATGCCGCACGGCGACAAGCGCGAGGCCTACGCCGCCGACATCACCTACGGCACCAACAACGAGTTCGGCTTCGACTACCTGCGCGACAACATGGCGCTGACCCGCGCCGACCGCTACCAGCGCGGCCTGCACTACGCCATCGTCGACGAGGTGGACTCGATCCTGATCGACGAGGCGCGCACGCCGCTGATCATCTCCGGCCCGGCCGACGATTCGCCGGAGCTGTACATCCGCGTCAACCGCGTGGTGCCGCAGCTGGTCAAGCAGGAGACCGAGGAAGGCGAGGGCGACTTCTGGGTCGACGAGAAGGGCAAGCAGGTGCACCTGTCCGAAGCGGGCATGGAGCACGCCGAGGAACTGCTGCGCCAGGCCGGCATCATCGACGCCGACAACGAGGGCGGCCTGTACGCGGCGCAGAACCTGACCGTGGTCCACCACCTCAATGCCGCCCTGCGCGCGCATGCGATCTACCAGCGCGACGTGGACTACATCGTGCGCGACGGCGAAGTGGTGATCGTCGACGAATTCACCGGCCGTACCCTGGCCGGCCGCCGCTGGTCCGACGGCCTGCACCAGGCGGTGGAAGCGAAGGAAGGCGTGCCGGTGCAGCGCGAGAACCAGACGCTGGCCAGCATCACCTTCCAGAACCTGTTCCGCATGTACAAGAAGCTGTCCGGCATGACCGGTACGGCCGACACGGAAGCCTACGAATTCCAGAGCATCTACGGCCTGGAAGTGGTGGTGATCCCGACCAACAAGCCCACCATCCGCAAGGACCACCCGGACCAGGTGTTCCTCAACCGCAAGGGCAAGTTCAACGCTGTGCTGGCCGACATCGAGGAATGCGCCAAGCGCGGCCAGCCGGTGCTGGTCGGCACCACCTCGATCGAAACCTCGGAAATGCTGTCCGAGCATCTGCGCAAGGCCGGCGTGCAGCACGAAGTGCTCAACGCCAAGCAGCACGACCGCGAAGCGACCATCGTCGCCAACGCCGGCCGCCCGGGCTCGGTGACCATCGCCACCAACATGGCCGGCCGCGGTACCGACATCGTGCTCGGCGGTTCGCTGGAAACGGAACTGCACGAACTGGGCGAAGAGGCCAGCGCCGAGCAGAAGGCCGCGCTCAAGGCGGCGTGGCAGGAGCGCCATGACGCGGTCAAGGCCGCCGGCGGCCTGCACATCGTCGGCACCGAGCGCCACGAATCGCGCCGCATCGACAACCAGCTGCGCGGCCGTTCCGGCCGTCAGGGTGACCCGGGCTCGTCCCGCTTCTACCTGTCGCTGGAAGACAACCTGATGCGCATCTTCGCCTCGGACTGGGTGCAGAAGGCGATGCGCCTGATGGGCATGAAGGAAGACGACGTCATCGAGGACCGCCTGGTCAGCCGCCAGATCGAGAAGGCGCAGCGCAAGGTCGAGGCGCACAACTTCGACATCCGCAAGAACCTGCTGGACTTCGACGACGTCAACAACGACCAGCGCAAGGTGATCTACGCCCAGCGCGACGAGCTGCTGGACGCCGAGTCGGTCAAGGACAACATCGACGGCATCCGCGGCGACGTGATCTACGACCTGGTGATCCGCTTCGTGCCGCCGAACTCGGTGGACGAGCAGTGGGACCTGCCGGGCTTGCAGGCCACGCTGGAATCCGACCTGGGCGTGCAGATGGACCTGGTGGGGCTGTTCAAGCAGCACGAGGAGCTGGACGCCGAGGGCATCGCCCAGGCCGTGTCCGACCACCTGGACGAGCACTTCGCGCAGAAGGAAACCGCCGTTGGCGGCGAGACCATGCGCGCGCTGGAAAAGCACGTGATGCTGACCGTGCTCGACCAGAGCTGGAAGGAGCACCTGGCGCGCATGGACTACCTGCGCCAGGGCATCTACCTGCGCGGCTACGCGCAGAAGCAGCCCAAGCAGGAATACAAGAAGGAAGCCTTCGAGCTGTTCTCGGAGATGCTGGAGAACGTCAAGCGCGAAGTGATCCACCTGCTCTCGCGGGTGCGCATCCGCAGCGAGGAGGAAGTGGCGGCGATGGAGGCGCTGGAGCGCCAGCAGGCCGAGGCGCGCCTGCAGATGTCGCAGTTCCAGCACCAGGACAACGGCGGCTACGGCGCCGACGAGGAAGCGGCCGACGTGCAGGCCGCGCTCGCCGAGCCCAAGGTCGGCCGCAACGATCCGTGCCCCTGCGGCAGCGGCAAGAAGTACAAGCATTGCCACGGTCAACTCAACTGAGTTGACCGTTGTGTAGCCCGCGTTTCGGGGGACCCCCCCCCCGACCCGCGGGGGGCGGTGGGGCCGCCC
>NZ_JASCOS010000045.1:0-26352 GCF_029959705.1 Stenotrophomonas sp. PS02297
GCCGGGCAGCGCCCGGCGGGGCTTTGCCGGGAATGCACCAGCGGGGCGTTGCCCCGCTCTACAAGGCGAGGGATTGCCGCGTTTCTGTAGTGCCGGGCAGCGCCCGGCGGGGCTTTGCCGGGAATGCTCCAGCGGGGCGTTGCCCCGCTCTACAGGGCGAGGGATTGCCGCGCTTCTGTAACGCAGGGCAGCGCCCGGCGGGGCTTTGCCGATGGCGCCTTCCGTCGAAGCGCCATCGGCGGACGCAGGTCAGGCCGCGCCGCTCAGGTGCTCGTACAGGATGCCGGCGCCGATGACGATCAGGATCGCGCCGCCGACGATCTCGGCGCGCTTGCCGACCAGGGCGCCGAGTACGCGGCCGAGCATGATGCCCAGGGTGACCATGACCAGGGTGCACAGGCCGATGACCAGCGCGACCACGCCGATGTGCACGTCCAGGAAGGCCAGGCTCACGCCGACCGCCGCCGCGTCGATGCTGGTGGCCAGGCCGGTGGCGGCCAGGGTCCAGAACCGGTGGTGGCGATTGTCGTCGGCCTCCTGCGTTTCTTCCTCCGTATCCGGGCGCAGGCCGGCCACGATCATGTGCACGCCCAGCGCGCCGAGCAGTACGAAGGCGATCCAGTGGTCGAAGGCCTGCACATACTGCGATGCGGCGCGGCCCAGCAGCCAGCCCAGCAGCGGGGTGATGGCCTCGATCGCGCCGAAGATCAGGCCGGCGCGCAGCGCGTCGGGCAGGCGCGGACGGCGCATCGCCGCGCCCTTGCCGATCGCAGCGGCGAAGGCGTCGGTGGACATGGCGAAGCCGACGAGGAGGATGGAGATCGGGGACATCGGGTTTTCCTGGTCGGGCGGAGACGGACGGCATGCGGCGCGCCCAACCTGACGTTGCGCGGCATGCCGTTGGTCTCGCCAACCGTGGAACCGGTCGCACGCGCCACGACGCAATGGTCGAGTGTGTTGACGCGAGCGCTTCCAGACGCTGGAAGCAGGCTACTCCCCAAGGGAGCGCGGATTCTAGCACGGCCGTGCAGGCACCCCGCCGAGCGCTGACATGCCGCTGTCATGGAGCGCTGGCTTCATGTGCGCCGCACGCGCACTGCCATCGCATGCGCGTCCGCGGGCGGCGCTAAAGAATCCGCGGACACGGCCGATCACGAGGCGTCCTCACGTCCGGAGTCCCGCAATGAAATTCCCGCTTGGAATCGCCCAGAAGCTGCGGCTGAGCCTGCTGGCCCTGGTCGTCGGCCTGGCCGTCATCGGCTCGGCCTATGCCTGGCTCAGCGCCGGGATGCGCGCCGCCGACCAGCGCCTGCAGCGCTACCAGCAGGATGCGGCGCGGCTGGAGAACCTGGCCCGCGCCTTCGCCGAGACGCGGCGCGCGCAGGCCGAGTATGCCATGTCGTTCTCGACCGCCGCCGGCCAGGCCTTCGGCAAGGCGCGCGCGCAGCTGGACGAGGCGCTGGCGCCGGTGCCGGGCGCCGACCCCTGGCCGGCGGAACTGGCGCAGACGCTGCGGTCCTATCTCGAATCGGCGCAGCTGCTGGACGAGCGCATCGGCGAGCTGGGCCACGATGCCGACAGCGGCATGCAGGGCGAGCTGCGCGCGGCGGTGCATACGGTGGAGAACCTGATCGGCGACTACCGCGAGCCGGAGCTGCAGGTGTCGATGCTGAGCATGCGCCGCCACGAGAAGGACTTCATCCTGCGCCGCGAGCAGAAATATGCCGACGAGCTGGGCGCGGAGGCGATGCCGTTCGAGCTGCTGCTGCAGCGCGCGCGCATGCCCGAGAGCGTGCGCGCGCAGGTGCGCGAAGCGATGCAGCTTTACCAGGGCGCGTTCCTGTCCTATGCCGCGGCGCGTTTCGGCGTGGACAGCGAGACCCAGGCGCTGGACGACCATGCCGCGCAGGTGGACCCGGTGATCCAGCGCCTGCAGCAGGGACAGCGCAGCGCCCTGCAGGAGCAGCGCGCCGGGCAGGCCTCCGCGCGCACCTGGATGAACGCGACCTTCGCCGCCACCGTGCTCATCGTCGGCCTGCTGCTGGTGTCGCTGCTGATGCTGCTGCTGCGCGCCATCGACCGGCCGCTGGCCGATGCCGCCGCGTTCGCCCGCGCCATCGCCGACGACCATCTCGACGGCACCCTGGTGGTGCGCAACCGCGAGGACGAGATCGGCCGCCTGGCCACCGCGCTGATGCAGATGCAGACCAGCCTGCGCGAGCGCATCGCCGCCGAACGCGTCGCCGCGCTCGCCAACCAGCGCGTGCGCCAGGCGCTGGACGTGGCCCGCGCCGCGGTACTGGTGACCGATGGCGAGGGGCACGTGGTCTATGCCAACGACGCGCTGCTGCAGACCTTTGCCCAGGCCGGCGTCGAGACGCAGATCGGCACCGGCGTGGACGCGGCCGCGCTCGGCGCCGACGTGGCCGCGGTGCTCGCCGAAGCGGAGCGTGGCCACACGGTCGATGCCGAGGTGGAACTGGGCACTACCGGCTTCCTGCTGCGCGCCAGCCCGGTGCTGGAACAGGAGCGGGTGCTGGGGCTGGTGATGGAATGGCAGGACCGCCGCCTGGAGCGGGTGATCGCCCACGAGGTCGCGGCGGTGGTGGCCGCCGCCGCCGCGGGCGACCTGGAAGGGCGCATCGAGCTGGCCGACAAGCAGGGCTTCGTGCGCGAGCTGGCCGGGCGCATCAACGCGCTGCTGGATGGCGTGCAGTCGCAGGTCGGCGACGCCACCCGCGTCATCGGCCATTTCGCCCGCGGCGACCTGAGCGCGCGCATGCGCGGCGACGGCGATGGCATCTACGCGCGGTTGCGGCAGGGGCTGGAAGTGGCGATGCGCCAGGTCGGCGGCATCGTCTCCAGCATCCAGCAGTCGGCCGGCAGCGTGCAGGCGGCGGTGGACGACATGGCCAGCGGCACCCGCGAGCTGTCCGGCCAGGTCCAGCAGCAGGTGGACGACGTGCACGACGCGCTGGAGCGGGTGCGTTCGGTGGCCGGCGAGGCCCGCGAGAACGCCGGCAGCGCCCGCGAGAGCGCGGAAATCTCCGAGGCCGCCAGCGTCGCCGCCGAGCGCGGGCGCGAAGCCACCGCCGCCGCGGTGACCGGCATGGAGCGGCTGCGCGCGTCCTCGCGCCACATCCGCGAGATCGTGGCTACGGTGGACAGCCTGTCGTTCCAGACCAACCTGCTGGCGCTCAATGCGGCGGTGGAGGCGGCGCGCGCCGGCAGCCATGGCCGCGGCTTCGCCGTGGTCGCCGGCGAGGTGCGCCAGCTCGCGCAGCGTTCGGCCGAGGCCTCGCAGCAGATCCGCACGCTGGTGGACGCCTCGCTGCAGCAGGTGGAGGCAGGCGCGCGCCTGGTCGACAGCAGCGGCGAGGCGATGCAGGACATCGGCGGTCGCGTGCAGCAGGTGGTGACGGCGATGGCGCGCATCGATGCGGCATCCGCGCGCCAGGTCAGCGCGGTGGACGACGTCGAACGGCTGCTGCGCCGCATCGGCGAGGGAACGCGGCAGAGCGGCAACGTCGCCCATGCGTCCTCGCAGGCGGCGCTGGCGATGCGCGAGCAGGCGCAGGAGCTGGCCGTGGCGGCGGAAACGTTCGTGCTGGGCGGCGACGACGCGCCGCGGCAGCCGCGCGCGGCCTGAACGACACTCCCGTCCATGGAGCGGCACTCGGCCGCTCCGCATGAGGCTGCCGGGTGCGGCTCAGTCCTCTTCCGGCGGCAGCACGATGCTGTCGTCGTCGATGGCCAGCCTGCCGGCCATCAGCACCGCCTGGGTGCGGTTGGTGACGCCGAGCTTGCGCAGGATCGCGGTGACGTGCGCCTTGATGGTGGCCTCGGACACGTTCAGGTCGTAGGCGATCTGCTTGTTGAGGCGGCCGGCGCCGAGCATCTGCAGCACGCGGAACTGCTGCGGGGTCAGTTCGCGCAGGCGCTGGCCGACCTCGCGTTCCTCGTGGTCGGTGGGCGGCACGTTGTGCGCCTCGGCCGGCGCCCAGCGCTCGCCGTCGAGGATGGTGCCCAGCGCGTGGCCGATGGTGTCCGAATCGGCCGACTTGGGAATGAAGCCGAACGCGCCATGGTCGAGCGCGCGCCGCATCACTGTCGGTTCCTCGCGTGCGGACACCACCACGATGGGCAATTGCGGGTGCAGCGAGCGCAGGTGCACCAGCGCGTTGAAGCCCTGCGCGCCGGGCATGTTCAGGTCCATCAGCACCAGGTCGGCGTCGGGATGCTGCTCGGCCAGCGCATACAGCGCCTCGACGCTGTCGGCCTCCAGCAGCTGCACCCCGGGAATCACCCGCTGCACCGCGCCGCGCAGCGCTTCGCGGAACAGCGGATGGTCGTCGGCGATCAGGAGGGTAGGCATGGGGCGCGGGACGAATGGAGAGGAACGGGAAACGAGTGGGAGCAGGGCAGGGCCAGGGTAGAGGGAGAGGGAGAGGGAGAGGGACAGGTACGGGTAATGCCGCTGCTACCCGTTCCTTGTTCCTCTCCACTCGTTCCTGGCTTCAGCGCACCTTCCGCTCTTCCACCAGCGACGCCACCACCGACGGGTCAGCCAGGGTCGAGGTGTCGCCGAGCTGGTCCGGCGCGTTCTCGGCGATCTTGCGCAGGATGCGGCGCATGATCTTGCCCGAGCGGGTCTTGGGCAGGCCCGGCGCCCATTGCAGGTGGTCCGGCGCGGCGATCGGGCCGATCTCCTTGCGCACCCAGGCCACCAGTTCCTTGAGCAGTTCGTCGGTCTGCGCCTCGCCGGCCACCAGGGTGACGTAGGCGTAGATGCCCTGGCCCTTGATGTCGTGCGGGAAGCCCACCACCGCGGCCTCGGCCACCTTCGGGTGGCTGACCAGGGCGCTCTCCACCTCGGCGGTGCCGATGCGGTGGCCGGAGACGTTGATCACGTCGTCCACGCGGCCGGTGATCCAGTAGTAGCCGTCCTCGTCGCGGCGGCAGCCGTCGCCGGTGAAGTAGCTGCCCGGGTAGGTGCGGAAATAGGTGTCGATGAAGCGCTGGTGGTCGCCGTAGACGGTGCGCATCTGGCCCGGCCACGAATCGCGGATGATCAGGTTGCCCTCGGCCGCGCCTTCCTGGATCTCGCCGTCGGCGTTGACCAGCGCCGGCTGCACGCCGAAGAAGGGCAGGGTGGCCGAGCCGGGCTTGAGGTCCATCGCGCCGGGCAGCGGCGAGATCAGGATGCCGCCGGTCTCGGTCTGCCACCAGGTGTCCACGATCGGGCAGCGCGCATCGCCGACCACCTCGTAGTACCAGCGCCAGGCTTCCGGATTGATCGGCTCGCCGACGCTGCCGAGCAGGCGCAGGCTGCTGCGCGAGGTGCGCTTGACCGGCGCCTCGCCCTCGCGCATCAGCGCGCGGATCGCGGTGGGTGCGGTGTAGAAGATGGTGACCTGGTGCTTGTCGATCACTTCCCAGAAGCGCGAGGTGTTCGGGTAGTTCGGCACGCCCTCGAACATCACCGAAGTGGCGCCGTTGGCCAGCGGGCCGTAGACGATGTAGCTGTGTCCGGTGACCCAGCCCACGTCGGCGGTGCACCAGTAGATGTCGTCCTCGCGCAGGTCGAACACCGCTTCGTGGGTGTAGGCGGCGAACAGCAGGTAGCCGGCGCTGGTGTGCAGCACGCCCTTGGGCTTGCCGGTGGAACCGGAGGTGTAGAGGATGAACAGCGGGTCCTCGGCGTTCATGTGCTCGGGTTCGCACTGCGCCGGCTGCGGATCGACCACGTCGTGGAACCAGCGGTCGCGCGGGGCCTGCATGTCCACCGCCGCGCCGGTATGGCGCACCACCAGCACGGTTTCAACGGTATTGGTGCCGGGCAGCTTGAGCGCGGCGTCGACGTTGGCCTTCAGCGGCACCTTCTTGCCACCGCGCAGGCCTTCGTCGGCGGTGATGATCAGCTTGCTGCCGCAGTCGCCGACGCGGTCGGCGATGGAGTTGGCGGCGAAACCGCCGAACACCACCGAGTGGATCGCGCCGATGCGCGCGCAGGCCAGCATCGCCACCGCGGCATCGACGATCATCGGCAGGTAGATGGTGACGCGGTCGCCCTTCTTCACGCCAAGGTTGCGCAGCGCGTTGCCGAGCTTGCACACGCGTTCGTGCAGCTGCCGGTAGGTGACCTTCTGCGCCGGCGCGTCGGGGCTGTCGGGCTCGAACAGGATCGCGGTCTTGTCGCCGCGGGTGGCCAGCTGGCGGTCAAGGCAGTTCACGCTGACGTTGAGTTCGCCGTCCTCGAACCATTTGATGCGGAAATCGTCCAGCTGGTAGCTGACGTTCCTGATCCGGGTCGGCGGGGTGAACCAGTCCAGGCGCTCGGCGGCCTTGCCCCAGAACGCGTCGGGGTTCTCCACCGATTCGCGGTACTGCTGCTGGTACGTGGTCTTGTCGATCCGCGCCCTTGCGGCGAACGCGGGATCGACGGGATAGAGATCAGCCATGGCAACACCCTCACCTTTGCATTTGTAACCAATGGAGCAGCCACATCCTGCGACGCGGCCGGGACTTCCCAAGTGTGCCGCATCGCCCCTGCCGCGCGCTGCCCCCCGCGTTAGACGATGGTCGAATACCCGCCCGCTTTCGACTAATGGCGAATAGCCGCCCGCCGCGAAGGCCGCGCACCCTGCCGCTGACCGTGCGACCGACGCGGCCGTCAACGCCAGCCGGAGAGAGGCAGACCTGATGAACAGACACGTGTTGAAACGAGCGGGCAATCCGTTCCTGGCCGCGGGGGCGATGACGCGCCGGCCACTTGCCGCCGCGCTGTTCGTGGCGCTGCTGGCGCCGGGCATGGCCTTCGCCGGCACCGCGAAGGAGAAGGCGCTGGAAGCGCGCGTCGCCGAACTGGAGCGGCAGGTGCAGCTGCTGCTGTCCACCCAGCAGCAACAGCAGGGCGCCATCGCGCAGGCCCAGGGCGACGTGCAGCAGGTGCGCGCCGAGCAGGCGGCGGCCGCCGCCGCACCGGCCACACCGGCGGTGCCGGCCGGCAAGCAGCCGATCCAGGTGACCAGCATCACCCCGGGCGCGACGCCGGGCACCACCTTCAAGTTCGGCGGCTTCATCAAGGCCGACTTCCTCGCCACCCGCACCGGCGACGGCCAGCTCGCCGACGACGCCACCGGCCGCGCGCTGTACCTGCCGGGGCAGACCCCGGTGCACGGCGCCGGCGGCTCGGGCAAGGCCTCGGGTGTGGACTACAACGCCCACGCCAAGTTCTCGCGTTTCAACCTGGGCGTGGACCACGTGGCCGGGAACGGCGACAAGGCCGGCGCGATGGTGGAGATGGACTTCTTCGGCAACGCGCTCGGCAACCAGACCGCCACCAACACCTATGGCGTCACCCTGCGCCATGCCTACATGTACTGGAACAACTGGCTGGCCGGCCAGACCTGGTCCAACTTCATGGACGTGGCCTCCATCCCCGAGGCGGTGGATTTCGTCGGCCCGACCGACGGCGTGATCTTCGTGCGCCAGGCGCAGGTGCGCTATACCAAGGGCGGCTTCAGCGCCTCGCTGGAGAACCCGGAAACCACCCTGGTCGGCGCCGCCAGTTCCGACCGCGGCGCGCTGCCCGACCTGACCGTGCGCTACGGCTGGAAAGGCGACTGGGGCACCTTTGGCGTGGCCGGCCTGCTGCGCCAGCTCAAAGTGGACAACCAGGCCACCGGCGCGCACGCCACCGCCACCGGCGGCGGCCTGACCCTGGGCGGCAAGTGGGCGATGGGCGACAGCGATTCGCTGCACTACCAGCTCACCGGCGGCCAGGGCATCGCCCGCTACATCGGCCTGGGCATCACCGGCGACAGCGCCTGGGACGCGGTGCGCGACGAACTGGACCCGACCGGCGTGATCGCCGGCTATGTCGGCTGGCGCCATGCCTTCACCCCGAAGCTGCGCACCAACCTGATCTACGCGCGCAGCGACTACGACAACGACGCTTCGATCACCGGCCCGCTGGTGACCAAGAGCGTGCAGTCGATCCGCGGTAATGTGTTCTACACGCCGATGCCCAAGGTCGATATCGGCGCCGAGCTGATGTACGGCGTGCGCGAGATCGAGGACGGCCGCAAGGGCGACATCAGCCGCGTGCAGTTCACCACCAAGTACAGCTTCTGAGTACCCGGCACCGGCGCCCTCGCGGCACCGGTGCCGGCGCAGGAAAGGCAGTACGCACCATCTCCCTACCCCACGGGGAGCACTCATGCCACGCACCGGCGAGCACCGCGCGCCTGTGCCCGTATTCCCGAAATCTGGAGAATCCCGATGAATGCTTCCGTCGATCCCCGTGTTGAGCGGATCGCCTCCCACCCGGCCTACCAGCGGCTGCGGCAGTCGCGCAACCGCCTGGGCTGGATCCTTACCGTGCTGATGCTGCTGGCCTATTACGGCTATATCGGCCTGATCGCCTTCGACAAGGCGTTCCTCGCCACTCCGGTCAGCGAGGGCGGGATCACCACCATCGGCATCCCGATCGCGCTGGGGCTGATGGTGTTCACCATCCTGATCACCGGCTTCTACGTGCGCCGCGCCAACAAGGAATTCGACCAGCTGACCCAGCAGATCGTGGAGGACGCGCAATGACCCGTCGGTTCCTGCGCTGCGGCGCGTTCATCGCCCTGCTGGCCGCCAGCGGCGCGGCCCTGGCGGCCGGCGGCGACATCGGCCAGACCGTGCGCCAGCCCACCAACTGGACCGCGATCGTCATGTTCGCCGCCTTCGTACTGGCCACCCTGGGCATCACCAAGTGGGCGGCGGCGCGCACCCGTTCGGCATCGGACTTCTACACCGCCGGCGGCGGCATCACCGGCTTCCAGAATGGCCTGGCGATCGCCGGCGACTACATGTCGGCGGCCTCGTTCCTGGGCATCACCGCTGCGGTGATGGCCAACGGCTACGACGGCCTGATCTACGCCATCGGCTTCCTCGTCGGCTGGCCGATCCTGACCTTCCTGATGGCCGAGCGGCTGCGCAACCTCGGCCGCTTCACCTTCGCCGACGTGGCCGGCTACCGCTTCGCGCAGAAGCCCATCCGCCTGTTCGCCGCCTCCGGCACGCTGGTGGTGGTGCTGTTCTACCTGATCGCGCAGATGGTCGGTGCCGGCGCCCTGATCAAGCTGCTGTTCGGCCTGGACTACTGGATCGCGGTGGTGCTGGTCGGCGTGCTGATGATGGTCTACGTGCTGTTCGGCGGCATGACCGCCACCACCTGGGTGCAGATCATCAAGGCCTGCCTGCTGCTGTGCGGGGTGACCTTCATGGCGCTGATGGTGATGTGGCATTTCAACTTCAGCTTCGAGGCGCTGTTCTCCGAAGCGGTGCGGGTCAAGACCCAGATCGCCGCCAACGGCGGAAAGAACGCGGAAGAAGCGGCCAGCGCGGGCCTGTCGATCATGGGACCGGGCGGCTTCGTCAAGGATCCGATCTCGGCGATCTCCTTCGGCATGGCGCTGATGTTCGGCACCGCCGGCCTGCCGCACATCCTGATGCGCTTCTTCACCGTCCCGGACGCCAAGCAGGCGCGCAAGTCGGTGTTCTGGGCCACCACCTGGATCGGCTATTTCTACATCCTGATCTTCATTATTGGTTTTGGCGCCATCGCCCTGGTGCTGACCAATCCCGAGTACGCCGACCCGGTCACCGGCACCATCCAGGGCGGGCCGAACATGGCCGCGGTGCTGGTCGGCAAGGCGGTGGGCGGCAACCTGTTCATGGGCTTCATCTCGGCGGTGGCCTTCGCCACCATCCTGGCGGTGGTCGCCGGCTTGACCCTGTCCGGCGCCTCGGCGGTATCGCACGACCTGTACGCGACGATGATCATGAAGGGCAAGCCGCCGGCAGGCTCGGAACTGCGCGTCTCGCGCGTCACCACCGTGGTGCTGGGCGTGGTCGCGGTGCTGCTGGGCATCGCCTTCGAGAAGCAGAACGTGGCCTTCATGGTGTCGCTGGCCTTCGCCATCGCCGCCTCGGCCAACTTCCCGGTGCTGATCCTGTCGCTGCTGTGGAAGGACTGCACCACCCGCGGCGCGGTGATCGGCGGCTTCCTCGGCCTGGCCTCGTCGCTGGTGCTGACCCTGCTGTCGCCGTCGGTGTGGGTGGACACGCTGGGCAACCCGGCCGGCAGCGCGCCGTTCCCGTACACCAGCCCCGCGCTGTTCTCGGTGACCATCGCCTTCGCCGGCATCTGGCTGTTCTCGGTGCTGGACAAGAGCGCGCGCGGGCAGGCCGAGCGTGCCGCCTATCCGGCGCAGCAGGTGCGCGCCGAGACCGGCATCGGCGCGGGCAGGGCCGCCGAGCACTGAGCGCGGCCTGACGGAAAGAAAGCGGAGGCCGCCCGGCGATGGGCGGCCTTCGTCGTTTCCCGGGTTGCCGCGCGCATCGGCCAGGCCGTTACCATGCCGTTCGCACCTTCGCATCCGTTCCATTGCAAGAGGATCTTCCATGACCGTTGCCGTCCATCGTTCCCAGCGTCCCCGCCTGCGTACCTCCGTGCTGGCTTCGGCCCTGCTGCTGGGCAGCCTGTGCGCCACGCCGATGCTGGCCCACGCGCGCCAGGCGCCGCCGCAGCCGGCCGCGCTGCAGGCCGAGGCCGAGCGCCTGGCCGCGCAGTTGCCGGGCGAGGTGGGCGCGGCGCTGGTGCACCTGGAGAGCGGGCGCGCGGTCTACGTCAATGGCGACCGGCCGTTGCCGATGGCCAGCACCATGAAGGTGCCGGTGGCGGTGCACATCCTCAAGCTGGTGGACGAGGGCAAGCTGGGCCTGCAGCAGCAGGTGCTGCTGGGGCCGGACGACATCTACCCGGACATGGGCGGCCCGATGGATACCCATCTCAGCGCCGGTTCGGCCATCACCATCCGCGACCTGCTGCACATGATGATCACGGTCAGCGACAACAACGCCACCGACATCCTGGTCCGCACCGGTGGCGGTCCCGAGGCGGTGCAGCAGCGCATGCGCGCGCTCGGCGTCGAAGGCCTGCGCGTGGACCGCTACATCTGGGAACTGCTGGCCAACTATTACGGCAACGGCGCCTCGCATGCGCAGCCGCTGGGGCCGGCCGCCTATGGCGAGCTGTCGCGCAGCGAACGCAGCGAGGCGCAGCGGCGCACCAACATGGACGCCTGGAACGCCGACCCGCGCGATACCAGCAGCGCCCGCGCCATGGCGCAGCTGCTGCAGCGCACCTGGAAGGGCGAGCTCCTGTCGCCGGAATCGACCCGCGTGCTGCAGCAGATCATGCTCGACACCCGCACCGGCAACGCGCGCCTGCGCGGCATGCTGCCCAGCGGCACGCCGGTGGCGCACAAGACCGGTACGGTGGGTGACGTGATCAACGACGTCGGCGTGATCGAACTGCCGAACGGGCGCGGCCATGTCGTGACCACGGTGTTCATCAAGTCGCGCGCCTCGACCGAAGCGCGCGATGCGGCCATCGCCCAGCTGGCGCGCGCCGCGCACGACTACTACCTGTTCGTGCCCTGAACGAGCCGGAAAACCGGGGGCGGGGCCAGGTTCCCGTCGAGATTCCGCCAGCCTGCGCAGTACGCAGCCGGGAACGCGGTTCCGCCCCCGGGTTTTCCGCTAGCCGGGGCGACGCGCGGGTTCGGCCGCGTCGGCCGGCTCGCCGCCGTCGAACACGTCTTCCAGGTTGCGGTACTCGCTGGGGGTCATACCGACGGTGGCCTTGAACTGGCGCGCGAACGCGCTCTGGTCGCTGAAGCCGCAGCGCTGGCCGATGCCGGCGATGCTGCCGGCCCCGCGCAGCAGGCGCATGGCCCTCTCGATGCGCAGCTTGATCAGGTACTGCTGCGGGGTGAGCTGGAAAACGTGGCGGAAATGGCGCTCCAGCTGCGCCAGCGACATGCCGGCCAGCTCGGCCAGGTGCGGTGCGCGCAGGTTGGATTCGAAGTGTTCCTGCATGTGCGCCACCACCCGGTCGAGCTGGGCGAAGGCCGAGTGGCGGCTGTTGGGCCGGCCGAGGTCGCGCGAGACGCCCATCAGCCCGCTGATCTCGCCATCGGTGAACAGCGGGCGCTTGACGGTCAGGCACCAGCCGGGGCGCCGGTTCGGATACAGGTGCACCTCCAGGCGGTCGGCGATGGGATCGCCGGCCAGCACCTGCCGGTCCTGGAGCAGGTAGCGGTTGCCCAGCGGCGGCGGGAACACTTCCAGCGGCGAGCGGCCGATCACGTCGCCGCGCTTCCGGCGGCCGAGGCGCTGCACCAGGGTGAGGTTGCAGTGCGTGTAGCGCCCCTCGCGGTCCTTCACGAAGAACACGGTATCCGGCAGCGCATCGAACAGCTGCTGCACTTCGCTTGAGGAATGCTGTGCGTCCATGGGCGTCGTCCTCGCGTTGGCGCTCGTCGGCGTGGCGTGCGGCCGATGCTAGCGCATGCTTCCGGGCCGTGTCGCAGCGTTTCCGGGGTTGTGCCGAATTCCGCATGAGGGCGCCGAAAGCGCTGCTATTCGGCCCTGCGGCGGCGATGGGAGCATGTCCGCATGCACCGGATAGACATCATCGATTCGCATACCGCCGGCGAACCCACCCGGGTCGTGCTCGGCGGCTTTCCCGACCTCGGCGGCGGCAGCCTGCAGCAGCGCCGCGAGCGCCTGGTGCGCGATTTCGACCACTGGCGCGCGGCGCTGGCCTGCGAGCCGCGCGGCTCGGACACGATGGTGGGCGCGCTGCTGCTGCCGGCCGAAGACCCGTCCGCGTGCACCGGGGTGATCTTCTTCAACAACGTCGGCTGCCTGGGCATGTGCGGCCACGGCACCATCGGCGTGGTGCGTACCCTGGCCGAGCTGGGCCGCATCCAGCCGGGCCGGCACCGCATCGAGACGCCGGTCGGCACGGTCGGCGTGGAACTGTTCGACGACGGCCGCGTGGCGGTGGACAACGTGGAGAGCTGGCGCCACCTGCACGATGTCGCGGTGGACGTGCCCGGCCATGGCATGGTGCATGGCGACGTGGCCTGGGGCGGCAACTGGTTCTTCATCACCGCGCAGGCGCCCTGCGCGCTGACCCTGGCCAACCAGCGCGAGCTGACCGCCTATACCGAAGCGATCCGCATCGCGCTGGAGCGCGACGGCATCGGCGGTGCCGACGGCGCCATCGATCATGTCGAAGTCAACGCGACCGCGCCGGACGGCAGCGGCACCGCGCGCAACTTCGTGCTGTGCCCGGGCCTGGCCTATGACCGTTCGCCCTGCGGCACCGGCACCAGTGCCAAGCTGGCCTGCTTGGCCGCCGACGGCAAGCTGGCCGAAGGCGCGCGCTGGGTACAGCAGGGCATCCTCGGCAGCGCGTTCGAGGCCTCTTACCGGCAGGGCACGCGCGGCATCCTGCCGCGGATCACCGGCCAGGCCTGGATCACCGCGCGCGCGACCCTGCTGATCGACGACGCCGATCCGTTCGCCTGGGGCATCGGCAGCCAGGCATCGTGAGCGGGCACAGTCGTTACGACCTGATCGTCATCGGCGCCGGCATCGTCGGTGCCGCCTGCGCCGAGGCGGCCGTCGCCGCCGGCCTGCGCGTGGCGGTGGTCGAGAGCGGCGCGATCGGCGGCGGCGCCAGCGCTGCGGCGATGGGCCATCTGGTGGCGATGGACGGCGACCCGCACGAGCTGGCGCTGTGCGTGTATTCGCTGCAGCTGTGGCGGCGCTGGGCGGCATGGCCGGAGAGCGAGCACCAGCGCTGCGGCACCTTGTGGGTGGCGCGCGAAGAACAGGAACTGGAAGGTGTGGCAGCGCGCGTCGAAGCGTTGGCGGCGATGGGCGTGCGCGCCGAAGCAGTCGATGCGCGTGGCCTGTATGCGCTGGAGCCCGCCCTCGCCGCCGGCATGAAGGGTGGCATGCGCGTGGCCGACGACGCGGTGGTGTATCCGCCGCGCGTGGCGTGGCGCCTGATCGAAGAGGCGCGCGGCGCCGGCGCGCTGCTGCTCGCCGGCGCGCGCGCCGAATGCCTGGTCGATGGCGGCGTGCGCCTGGCCGATGGCCGCCTGCTGCACGGACCGGTGCTGGTGGCCACGGGCGTGGCCCTGCCGGAGCTGCTGCCGGAACTGCCGATGCGCGCGCGCAAGGGACAACTGGTGATCACCGAGCGCCATCGGCCGCTGCTGCGCCACCAGCTGATCGAAATGGGCTACGCCGCCGCTGCGCATGGCGCGGACACGGCCAGCGTGTCGTTCAACGTGCAGCCGCGGCCCAACGGCCAGCTGCTGATCGGTTCCTCGCGCGAGTACGACGCCATCGGCACGGACATTTCGCTGCCGCTGCTGCGACGCATGCTGCAGCGGGCCACGGCCTTCGTGCCGGCGCTGCGCGAAGTGCGCGCGCTGCGCAGCTGGTGCGGCTTCCGCCCGGCCACCGCCGATGGCCTGCCGTATCTGGGCCCGGTGCCGGGCCGTCGCGACGTATGGGTGGCGGCCGGTCATGAAGGCCTGGGCATCACCGCGGCGCCGGGCAGCGCGCGGCTGGTGATCGATGCCCTGCTCGGGCGCACGCCGGCCCTGCCGCTGGCGCCCTACCTGCCGGAACGCGCGATGCGGGGCGAGGCATGAACAGCATCGTGTTGAGCGTCGATGGCGTGCAGGTGGAAGTGCCCGACGGCGCCAGCGTGGCCGCCGCGGTCGCGCGCCGCGGGCCGGTCTTCCGCCGTTCGCCCGGCGGCCAGCCGCGCGCGCCGCTGTGCGGCATGGGCGTGTGTTTCGAATGCCGGGTCAGCATCGACGGCGTGGCGCAGCTGCGCGCCTGCATGGTGCTGGCGCGCGCGGGCATGCGGGTGGAGACGCAGCCATGAAGCAGCGGCGTTTCGACCTGCTGGTGGTGGGCGCGGGGCCGGCCGGCCTCGCCGCCGCGCATGCCGCGGCCCGGCGCGGGGCGAAGGTCGGGCTGGTGGACGCGCAGCCGCGCGCCGGCGGCCAGGTCTGGCGGCACGACCTGCGCTTCGGCGTGCCGGCGATGGCGCGTACGCAGATCGAGGGCCTCGGTTCGGCGGGCATCGAGTGGCTGGCCGGGCACGAAGTGGTCCTGGCCGAGGACCACACCGTGGTCGCCAGCCATGCCGACGGCGCGGTGGCGCTGCACTGGCGCAAGCTGGTGATCGCCACCGGCGCGCGCGAACTGATGCTGCCGTTCCCCGGCTGGACCCTGCCGGGCGTGACCGGCGCCGGCGGCCTGCAGGCGCTGGCCAAGCAGGGTTGGCCGGTGGCCGGCAAACGCGTGGTCGTGGCCGGCACCGGCCCGCTGCTGCTGGCCGCGGCGGCGACGCTGCGCCGCCACGGCGCGCAGGTGCTCGGCATCCACGAACAGGCGGGCAGGGACGTGCTGCACGCCTTCGCGCGCCGGCTGTGGCGCTGGCCGTCGCGGCTGGCGCAGGCAGTGGAACTGCGCGCCCGCCTCGCCGGCAGCCGGTGGCATGCCGGCAGCGTGGTGCTGGCCGCGCACGGCGATGACACGCTGCGTGCGGTCGAGGTGGAGCGCGGCAACGGCCGCCAATGGATCGAATGCGACCAGCTGGCGGTCGGCTGGGGACTGGTGCCGAACGTCGAACTGGCACGCCTGCTGGGCTGCGGGCTGGATGCGACTTCGGTGCATCCGGCCGTGCGCGTCGATGCGCGCCTGCGCAGCAGCCATCCCGACATCCATGCCGCCGGCGAGGCGCTGGGCATCGGCGGACGCGACTGCGCGCGCGTCGAGGGTGCGATGGCGGCCTGCTTCGCGCTCGGCGACGAACGCGGCGGCGAGGCGCTGCGCGCACGCCGCAAGCGCGAGCGTGCCTATGCCGATCTGCTGCACGCCCACTTCGCCCCCGACGCGCGCATGCGCGCCCTGGCGACGCCCGACACCCTGGCCTGCCGCTGCGAGGACGTGCCGATGTCCGCGGTGCATGCGCACGCCGACCCGCGCCAGCTGCGGCTGGTCACGCGCTGCGGCATGGGTGCCTGCCAGGGCCGTGTCTGCGGTGCCGCGCTGCGCGAACTGCGCCTGGCTTCGCCTTCCCTCTCCCCCACCGCCGTGCGGCCACCGCTGACTCCGGTCGAGTTGGCCGCAATGGCCGATGTTCCCTCCGACGAACCCGAACAAGGTACAGACCCATGAGCAATGCAGGTTTCTGGCGCGGCGTGCTGCCGGCCATCACCACGCCCTTCACCGCCAGCGGCGAGGTCGATCACGCCTTCCTGGCCGAACACGCCAAGCGCATGCTCGCCGCCGGCTGCAGCGGCATCGTGCCGCTGGGCTCGCTGGGCGAGAGCGCCACGCTCACCTTCGACGAGAAGATCGCCATCGTGCGCACCCTGGTCGCGGCCGTGGAAGGGCGCGTGCCGGTGGTGGCCGGTATCGCCGCGCTGTCCACCGATGAGGGCGTGGCATTGGTACAGGCGGTCAAGGCTGCCGGCGCCGGCGGGGTGATGGTGCTGCCGCCTTACGTGTACTCCAGCGACGCGCACGAGATGGGGGCGTACATCCGCACGATCCTGGCCGCCACCGATCTGCCGGTGCTGCTCTACAACAACCCCATCGCCTACCGCACCGACTTCACCCCTGCGCAGATCGCGCAGTTCGCCGCCGATTTCCCGCATGTGCAGGCGATCAAGGAATCCTCCGGCGACGTGCGCCGCCTGGCCGCGATCCGCGAACTGATCGGCGACCGCCTGGTGCTGCTGGTGGGCGTGGACGACCTGATCGTGGAGGGCATCGCGATGGGCGCCGAGGGCTGGATCGCCGGCACCGTCAACGCTTTCCCGGAAGAAGCGGTGCAGCTGTTCGAGCAGGCGCGCGCCGGTGGCTATGCGGCCGCACGCGAACTGTACGAGTGGTCGCTGCCGCTGCTGCGCATGGACACGGTTCCCAAGTTCGTGCAGCTGATCAAGCTGATGCAGGAGCGCGTGGGCCTGGGCAGCGAGCGCGTGCGCGGGCCGCGGCGGGTGGTGGAGGGCGCCGAGCGCGAACAGGCGCTGGCGCTGATCGACCACGCCATCGCCACCCGGAAGCGCTGACATGGACACGGTCGCGCCCCTGCTCATCGCCGGCCGCTGGCAGCCCGCACAGGACGGCATGGACACCTTCCGTGCGTTCGATCCGGCCAGCGGCGACGCCATCGGGCCGGCGTTCCCGCGCAGCGGCGTGACCGACGTGGAACAGGCGCTGGCCGCGGCCAGCGCCGCCGCGCCGCGGCTGGCCGCCACCGACCCGGAACGCATCGCCGCCTTCCTCGATGCCTACGCCGATGCGCTGGAAGCCGATGCCGACGCGCTGGTGCAGCTGGCGCACGCGGAAACCGGCCTGCCTGCCGCGCCGCGGCTGCGCGGCAACGAACTGCCGCGCACCTGCAGCCAGCTGCGCCAGGCCGCCGCTGCCGTGCGCGACCGCCGCTGGACGCAGCCGGTGATCGATACCGCCGCGGGCCTGCGCTCGCACCACGCACCGCTGGGCAAACCGGTGCTGGTGTTCGGGCCGAACAATTTCCCGTTCGCCTTCAATGCCGTGTCCGGCGGCGATTTCGCCGCGGCCATCGCCGCACGCAATCCGGTGATCGCCAAGGCCCATCCGGCGCATCCGGCCACCAGCCAGCGCCTGGCCGGGCATGCGCAGCGCGCTGCCGAAGCCGCCGGCCTGCCGCCGGCCACGGTACAGCTGCTGTACGACGTCGAACCGGCACTGGGCCTGGCCCTGGCCGGCGATGCGCGGCTGGGTGCGGTCGCCTTCACCGGCAGCCGATCCGCCGGGCTGGCCCTGAAACAGGCCGCCGATGCCGCCGGCACTCCCTTCTTCGGCGAGCTGTCCAGCCTCAACCCGGTGTTCCTGCTGCCCGGTGCGCTGGCCGAGCGTGGGCCGGCGCTGGCCGGGGAGTTCAGCGGTTCCTGCCTGCTCGGCAGCGGCCAGTTCTGCACCAACCCGGGGCTGGTGATCGTGCCTGAAGGCGCGGCTGGCGATGCCTTCGTCGCCGATGTGCAGGCGCGCTTCGCCGCCACCGCGCCGCTGCCGCTGCTTTCGCGCGGCGTGCTGGTGTCGCTGCGGCATGCGATCGCGGCGTTGCGCGACGCGGGTGCGCGGCTGCTGTGCGGCGGCGATGCCGGCACCACGGGCTACCGCCATGCGCCGACGCTGCTGACGGTGGGTGCGGAGGATTTCCTCGCCGACCCGCGGCGGTTCCAGGCCGAGGCCTTCGGGCCGTGCAGCCTGCTGGTGCGCGCGGCCGATGCCGCGCAGATGCAGGCCATCGCCTCGACCCTCGAAGGCCAACTCACCGGCACGCTGTACCGCGCCGCCGACGGCAGCGACGATGCCGCCTGGCGTTCGCTCGCCGCCGCGCTGCGGCCGCGCGTGGGCCGCCTGATCGCCGATCGCATGCCCACCGGCGTGCTGGTCAGCCCGGCGCAGCAGCATGGCGGTCCGTTCCCGGCCTCGACCCAGCCCGGCTTCACCGCCGTCGGCC
This sequence comes from Stenotrophomonas sp. PS02297, assembly GCF_029959705.1. NCBI lineage: Bacteria > Pseudomonadati > Pseudomonadota > Gammaproteobacteria > Lysobacterales > Lysobacteraceae > Stenotrophomonas > Stenotrophomonas sp. PS02297. The sequence goes on from NZ_JASCOS010000045.1 coordinate 18,455, forward strand.
TGCCGGCGGCGATCCTGCGCTTCACCGCGCTGCAGGCATACGACAATGTGCCCGATGCGCTGCTGCCGCCCGAACTGCGCGACCGCAACCCGGGCGGCCTGCCGCGCTGGACCGACCAGCACTGCACCACCGCCGATATCGGAGCCACCCCATGAATGCACAGATAGGACACCTCACCCTGGAACAGGCGCGCGCGCAGCTGGCACCGTGGCCGCACCGTGCGCCGCCGATCGGCGATGCCGAATACGCCCAGCGGCTGGAACGCGCGCGCGGCCTGATGCGCGCACAGGGCGTGGACGCGCTGCTGGTCACCGCCGGCACCTCGCTGCGCTGGTTCACCGGCGTGCCGTGGGGCGGCAGCGAGCGGCTGGTGGCGATGCTGCTCACGCTGGAAGGCGAGCCGCTGATGGTCTGCCCGGTGTTCGAGGAAGGCTCGCTGGACGCGGTGCTGCGCATCCCGGCCGGCAAGCGCCTGTGGGAAGAACACGAGGACCCGCACGCGCTTGTGGCCCAGGCCATGGCCGAGCGCGGCGCGCACACGCTGGCGCTGGACCCGGAAGCGCCCTACCGCGTGCAGGTGGGCCTGGCCGCGCACCTCGGCGCGACGGCCATCACCTCGGCCGCGGCGGTCATCGATGGCTGCCGCATGTGCAAGTCGCCGGCCGAACTGGCGCTGATGCAGCAGGCCTGCGACATGACCCTGCAGGTGCAGCGGCTGGCCGCCGGCATCGCCCACGAGGGGATCGGCACCGACGAACTGGTGCGCTTCATCGACGAGGCCCACCGCGCGCTCGGCGCCGATGGTGGCTCGACCTTCTGCATCGTGCAGTTCGGCCACGCCACCGCGTTCCCGCATGGCATTCCCGGCGTGCAGCACCTGCGCCGCGGCGAGCTGGTGCTGATCGACACAGGCTGCAGCGTGCAGGGCTACAACTCCGACGTCACCCGCACCTGGATCTTCGGCGAAGCCGATGCCGGGCAGCGGCGCATCTGGGACCTGGAGCGCGCCGCGCAGCAGGCCGCCTTCGACGCGGTACGCCCCGGCGTGACCTGCGAGGCGGTGGACCAGGCGGCGCGCGACGTGCTGGAAGCCGGAGGGCTGGGGCCGGACTACCGCCTGCCCGGGCTGCCGCACCGTACCGGCCATGGCTGCGGGTTGGCGATCCACGAGGCGCCGTACCTGGTGCGCGGCAACGCCCTGCCGCTGGCGCCGGGGATGTGCTGCAGCAACGAGCCGATGATCGTGGTGCCGGGCCGCTTCGGCGTGCGCCTGGAAGACCACTTCCACGTCACCGCCGACGGCGCGCAGTGGTTCACGCCGCCATCCGTCGCCATCGACCAGCCATTCGCCTGACCGCAGGCAAGGGGAGAACGACCGCATGCTTCGATCCGGAACCATCCATCGCCACCTCCGCGGCTGGCTGCTGGCGCTGAGCTGCGCCAGCCTGCCGGCCTTCGCGCAGGACACGGCGCCGCCGACACCGGACGAGGCGGCGTTCGCACGTTCGCTGCAGCTGCGCGAGCAATGGATGTACCTGACCACCGGGCTGGCCGGGCCGGCCACCTGGATCGACGGCGAACGCTACCGTTACCGGCGTACTGCGCCGGGCGGCTTCGAGTTCGTGGTGCGCAGGGTGGGGCAGGCGCAGGCCGAGGCCGCATTCGACCAGGTGCGGCTGGCCACAGCGCTGTCGCCGCTGCTCGGCCGCGGCGTGGACGGACGGCGCCTGCCGTTCTCCGATTACGAAATGGACAAGGACGGCAAGGCGCTGCGCGCCTGGGTGGACAACGCCTGGGTGCGCTGCGAACTGGGCGCGGAGTACCGCTGCGCGCGCTGGAGCGAATCCGGCCCGTCGCCGCGGCCGCGCGGCTGGGGCGTGGTGCGCGATCTCTCGGTGGCGGCCGACGCTACGCCGCAGCGTTCGCCGGACGGGCGCATGGAGGCCTTCGTGCGCGACGGCAGCGTGCTGCTGCGCACGCTGGCCGACGGCAGCAGCCGGGTATTGGCGCGCGATGGCACCGACAACGATTTCTACGACCCGGAGAGCATCGTCTGGTCGCCCGACTCCAGCCGCTTCCTGGTGCTGCGGGTCAAGCCGGGCGATGCGCGCCGGGTGACGCGGGTGGAAACCTCGCCGCGCGACCAGGTGCAGCCGCGCGTGCGCACCCAGCTGTATCCCAAGCCCGGCGACGCGGTCGACATCGACCGCCCGGTGATCTTCGAGGTCGCCAGCGGCCGCCGCGTCGAGGTGCCGACCGCGCTGTTTCCCAATCCCTACGAGATCAGCGCGCCGCAGTTCCGCGCCGACAGCCGCACGCTGGCGTTCCGCTATACCGAGCGCGGCTTCCAGCGGGTGCGGCTGATCGAGGTGGATGCGCATACCGGCGCGGCGCGCAGCGTGGTGGAAGAACGCAGCGACACCTTCGTCAACAGCTGGTGGCAACGCGCCGACTTCCATGACGTGGGCAGGCGTGGCGAACGGATCGTGTGGATGTCCGAGCGCGACGGCTGGAACCACCTGTACGTGGTGGACGGCCGCAGCGGCCGCCTGCGCCAGCTCACCCGCGGGCCATGGGCGGTGCGGCAGATCGTCAAGGTGGACGAACAGCGCGGCCAGATCTGGTTCGCCGCCAACGGCCGCGAGCCGGGCGACCCGTACCTGCAGCATTTCTACCGCGTCGATCTCGACGGCAGGAACCTCGTCCACATGACCCCGGGCGAAGGCTGGCACGAACTGAGCCTGTCGCCGGACATGGCGCATTACGTCGATACCTGGTCGCGGCTGGACCAGCCCAACGTCACCGAACTGCGCGACGCGCGCGACGGCCGCCTGCTGGACACGCTCGAACGCGGCGACGCCAGCGCGTTGTTCGCCGCCGGCTACCGCGCCCCGGAAACCTTCAGCGCGCCCGGCCGCGATGGAAAGACGCCGATCTGGGGGCTGGTGGTGCGGCCCACGCATTACGACCCGTCGCGCCGCTACCCGGTCATCGAGAGCATCTACGCCGGCCCGCACGACTCGCACGTGCAGAAGAAGTTCTGGCCGTTCGACAACCAGTCCAGCAACGAGCGCCTGATCGGCGCGCAGGCGCTGGCCGACCTGGGTTTCATCGTCGTGCAGATCGACGGCATGGGCACGATGAACCGCTCCAAGGCCTTCCACGACGTGGCCTGGAAGAACCTGGGCGACGCCGGCTTCCCCGACCGCATCGCCTGGCACAAGGCCATGGCCGCGCGCGATCCCTCCTACGACATCAGCGGCGGCGTGGGCGTCTATGGCGCCTCGGCCGGCGGCCAGAACGCGCTCAACGCGCTGGAGTTCCACCCCGAGTTCTACACCGTGGCGGTGGCCTACAACGGCTGCTACGACAACCGCATGGACAAGCTCAGCTGGAACGAGCAGTGGATGGGCTGGCCGGTGGACGAGAGCTACGCGCGCGCCTCCGGCGTGGACAACGCGCACCGGCTGCGCGGCCAGCTGCTGCTGATCGTCGGCGAGCAGGACGAGAACGTCGACCCGGCCTCGACCTACCAGGTGGCCGACGCGCTGATCCGCGCCGGCAAGGACTTCGACCTGCTCACCGTGCCCGGCACCGGCCACGGCGTGGGCCGCTCGCAGGAACCGATCGACTACATCCAGCGCCGCAAGTTCGACTTCTTCGTGCGCCACCTGCTGAAGCGGCCGACGCCGGAGTGGAACGCCCGCGATTGAGCGCGGCCGTTCTTCCTCGGCGGGAGCCACTTCGACCGCCGGGCCTGAAGTCAGCTGCTCCGGGGAACGCGGGACAGCTCGAAGCCCCTCTCCCTCCGGGAGAGGGGTTGGGGTGAGGGCCGCCCCGGAAGGCGGGCTCTCTCGGACCCGGTCACCCTCAGTCGCCCGCGCGAGGCCCGGCCGCAAGTTCGTCGCCTTCCCCGGAATCCCGAAGCTCCCCCGCGCCCGATTCCACTTCCGGGGACCCGCCACGGACTGTTAAATTCGTCACGCCTGCGAGAGCGGGCGTAAGGGTTGCCGAAGATCCGCCAGACCGGGAGAGACGGGGCGTGATCGGATCCGGCTGCTTTCTACGGTAGGGGATTAGAAGGATTCATTCCGTGGGCGGGCCGCCTTTGCTGATTTTGCACGGGGGAAGACGGCCGACATGATGGGTTCTGGCCGCATTTCCCCGTAATGGGGTTGAACATTCATTTGCGGGCGGGTTGCCAAGAGGCAGCCTGCCTTTCGCGTGTAGCACACAGGGGATACACATGCGCCAGTCCGGTCAGTGGTTGGTTCCGGTTCGAAAGAGGGTAGGGGCGTTTCTGGCGGTGTTGCTGCTGACGATGGCCGTGGAAGTGCAGGCAGCAAACTTCACCGAGAATTTCGCCTCATCGTTCGCTCAGGGAACGACGGTCAACCGTACGTTGGGTGGCAAGACGTTTGTCTTTACATTCAGCGGTGGCGGGGACATGGCATGGGACAACATGTCACTACCCGGGAATCCGGCGATGAACCTTGAGGGGATCGGGGCCGTTACCATAAAGCGGTCTGACGGCCAGGCGTTTCTGTTTGGCAGTATCCACCTCAACAATATGTTTGCTGCCACGGCAGCGGTCGATGTTCAAGGCTTCCTTGCGGGCGCACCAGTCGGTACGGCGCAGAATGTCGGAGCCGGGTTGGTTCAGACGCTGAGCTTTGCGAACATCCAAGTGGATGAGATCCGCGTCACCTCAGCAAGCTTCGAGTCTGTGCTGCTCGACGATTTCATAGGTGACAGCGAGATAGCGCCCTCTGACATCACCCCCCCTAGCGTCATTGGTGTCAACTCCAGCACCAACAACGGTACCTACAAGGTCGGCAACCCTATCTCTCTCCACGTCAGCTTCAGCGAGACCGTGCTGGTCACCGGCACACCGCAGCTGACCCTGGAAACCGGCACCACCGATCGCACGGTCGACTACGCCAGCGGCAGCGGAACCAGCACGCTGACGTTCAACTACACGGTGCAGGCCGGCGACAGCAGCGCCGACCTGGACTACGTGGCCACCAATTCGCTGTCCCTCAACGGCGGCACCATCAAGGACGCGGCCGGCAACAACGCCATCCTGACCTTGCCTGCGCCGGGTGCAGCCAACTCGCTGGGTGCGAACAAGAGCATCGTCATCGATGGCGTGGCGCCCAGCGTCATCAGCATCGCGGTCAGTGGTTCCCCTGCCTCCACCGATACCGCGATGGCCTTCACGGTGACCTTCAGCGAGCCGGTGAACAACGTCTCCACCGACGACTTCACCCTGGTCGGCAACGGGGCCATCGGCACCATCGCCAGCGTGTCGACCTCCACCGGCAACGCGGTCAACGTCAATATCACCTCGATCACCGGCGCCGGCACGATCAAGATCGACCTCAATGGTTCGACCAACATCGTCGACAATGCCGGCAACAGCATTCCGTCCTACAGCAGCGGCAACACCCACACCGTCGCCATCCCGACCGCGCCGGGTGCCCCGACCATCGGCACCGCCACGGCGGGCGATGCGCAGGCCACGGTGACGTTCACCGCACCGGCCAGCGATGGTGGCTCGGCGATCACGACCTATACCGCCACGCCAAGTCCCGCCGTGCCGGGCGGCCCGTTCACCTGCGCCGGGCCGGCCGCCTGCACCATCACGGTCACCGGCCTGACCAACGGCACGGCCTACACCTTCACGGTGACGGCGACCAACGGGACCGGCACCAGCGCCGCGTCGGGGGCGAGCACTCCGGTCACGCCCAAGGCCAACCAGACCATCACCTTCAACCAGCCGGCCAACTACAACTACGGCACCACACCGATCCTGGAGGCCACCTCCGATTCCGGGCTGACGGTGAGCTTCACTTCGTCCACCACCAGCGTGTGTACCGTCACCTCCGGCGGTGAGCTGACCTTCGCCAGCGCCGGCACCTGCACCATCAATGCCGACCAGAGCGGCAACGCATCCACCAACGCGGCGGGCACGGTGACCGGCAGCTTCACCGTCAACGCCATCGTCCCCGACGCGCCGGCCATCGGCACGGCCACGGCCGGCAACCAGCAGGCCACGGTGACCTTCAGCGCACCGTCGTCGACCGGCGGCGCCACCATCACCGGCTATACGGTGATCTCCAGTCCGGGCGGCAATGCCGGCACCGGTTCGGGCTCGCCGATCACTGTCACCGGCCTGACCAACGGGGTGAGCTACACATTCACCGTGAAGGCGACCAACGCCGCGGGCACCGGTGCGGCGTCGACCGCTTCCAACGTGGTCATCCCGGCCGCGCCGCAGAGCATCACGTTCATCAATCCAGGTGCGCAGAACTTCGGCAGCGCGCCGGACCTGCGCATCCTCAATGGCGGCGCATCGGCTACTTCCGGGCTGGATGTGAGCTTCACCTCGTCCACGACCGGCGTATGCACGGTAACGTCCGAAGGCGTGCTGGGCTTTGTGACCGCGGGCAGTTGCACGATCCTGGCCAACCAGGCCGGCGATGCGGCTTTCCTGGCGGCGACACAGATCAGCCGCACGTTCATCGTCCATTCCGTCATCCCCGGTGTACCGACCTCGGTCGTGGCCACGGCCGGCGACACCCAGGCCAGCGTGGCCTTCGCCGCGCCGACCAGCACCGGTGGCACCTCGGTCACCGGGTACACGGTGAGCGTGTTCCCGGAGGACGTGGCGCCGGTCAATGGTGCAGGGTCACCGATCGTCGTCACCGGCCTGACCAACGGACAGGCCTATACCTTCACGGTGACCGCCGACAACAGCGCCGGCACCGGTCCGGCGTCGAGCGCTTCCAACAGCGTCACCCCGGTAGCGACCCAGACGATCACCTTCAACCATCCTGGTGCGCAGAATTTCGGCACCACGCCCACCCTGATCGCGACCTCCGATTCAGGGCTGACCCCGACCTTCACCTCGTCCACGCCCGAGGTGTGCACGATCACCACCATCGGCGGCGGGCTGACCTTCATCACCGCCGGCACCTGCATCATCAACGCCGACCAGGCCGGCAACGGCAGTTATCTCCCAGCGCCCAAGATCACCCGCAGCTTTACTGTCAATGCGGTGATTCCGGGCGCGCCGATCATCGGCACCGCCACGGTGACCGGCGTCGGTACGGCGTCGGTGGCCTTCGTTCCGCCGGCCTTCAATGGCGGCGACTCGGCGCTCAGCTACATCGTGACGCCGAACCCGGGGGTGGCGGGCGGGCCGTTCACCGGCACCACCTCGCCGATCACGGTCAGTGGCCTGGATGCCGGCACCAGCTACACCTTCACGGTGAGGGCGACCAACAGCGTCGGTACCGGCTCGCCATCGGCCGCGTCCATTGCCGTCACCACGGCGGCCACCCAGGTGATCACTTTCGCCAACCCGGGCGCACAGGCCTTCGGCACCACGCCGACACTGACCGCTACCGCCGAATCCGGGCTGGCGGTGAGCTTCACTTCGTCCACGGCCGGTGTGTGCAGCATCAGCAGCACGGGCCTGCTGGCTTTCCACACCACCGGTGGCTGCACCATCAACGCCGACCAGGCCGGTGATGCCAGCCACCAGCCGGCACCGCGGGTTTCCCGGACGTTCGCGGTCAACGCGGTGGCGCCGGGCGCACCGGGCATCGGCACGGCCATCCTGACTGGCGTCGGCCAGGCGGCGGTGGCTTTCACCGAGCCGTCGTTCAATGGCGGTGCGGCGGTCACGGGCTACATCCTGACGCCGAGCCCGGCGGTAGCGGGCGGGCCGTTCACCGGCACCACCTCGCCGATCACGGTCAATGGACTGACCCCGGGTACGCGCTACACCTTCACCGTGACCGCGACCAACGGCGTGGGCACCGGTGCGGCGTCGGCCGCATCCAATGCCGTCACCACGGCGGCGACGCAGGTGATCAGCTTCGCCAACCCGG
>NZ_JASCOS010000046.1:0-25910 GCF_029959705.1 Stenotrophomonas sp. PS02297
CGACTGCAGCCGGGCATGGGTGTCCCGCAGCACCGACAACTCCCGGTCCAGGGACTGCGCCCAGCCCACCCGCTCGTCGTATTCCGACTGCAGCCGGGCATGGGTGTCCCGCAGCACCGACAACTCCTGGTCCAGGGACTGCGCCCAGCCCACCCGCTCGTCGTAATCCGACTGCTGCCGGGCGTGCGCATCCCGCAGCGTCGACAACTCCTGGTCCAGGGACTGCGCCCAACCCACCCGCTCGTCGTATTCCGACTGCAGCCGGGCATGGGTGTCCCGCAGCACCGACAACTCCCGGTCCAGGGACTGCGCCCAGCCTACCCGCTCGTCGTATTCCGACTGCAGCCGGGCATGGGTGTCCCGCAGCACCGACAACTCCTGGTCCAGGGACTGCGCCCAGCCCACCCGCTCGTCGTAATCCAACTGCTGCCGGGCGTGCGCGTCCCGCAGCGTCGACAACTCCTGGTCCAGGGACTGCGCCCAGCCTACCCGCTCGTCGTATTCCGACTGCAGCCGGGCGTGCGTGTCCCGCAGCGTCGACAACTCCTGGTCGAGGGACTGCGCCCAACCCACCCGCTCGTCGTATTCCGACTGCAGCCGGGCGTGGGTGTCCCGCAGCGCCGACAACTCCTGGTCCAGGGACTGCGCCCAATCCACCCGCTCGTCGTATTCCGACTGCAGCCCAACGTGAGTGTCGCGCAGAGCCGACAACTGCTCGTCCAGCACCTTCGCCCAAGCCGTCCTGTCGGCATAGTCGGCCTGCAACGAGCGCAGTTCCTCTCCAAGCTGTCCAACCTGCCCATTGAGCGAGGCGATCAACTCGCCACGCGTCCGCAATTCGCTGTCTGCTTGCTGGAGCTGCTTTAGTGCCTCTAACCGCCCTTCGCGTTCACGCGCTTCAAGCTGCGCAAAACCATCCAGCGCTTCCGCATACAGATCCTCGGCCTGTCCAAACCGCTCGCGCAGGGCAGGCAAGGCCGACCAGGGGTTGCCTGCAGAGCCCAGTGAGTCGAACAACGCCTGCGCCAAGCGCCACTCTGGTGCCGTTTCTGCTACCGCCACATGGTGACGGTCGCCCTTGGCTATGAACTTACCCAGCGCCGCACGCTGCGCCAAGGTGCGTTTGGGCAGTTCGATACCCAACTGCCCCACCGCTCCCTGCAATGCCGCCTCGGCATCCTCCAGCAGCGCCTCGTAGGGCAGCACCGCCCGGGGCACGGCTTCTGTCGCCGCTTGCGCATCCAGTATGTGCTCAACCCATAACAGGCGCGACAAGCCCACCGGCCAATCGTTGCGGGCCACCAACGAATCTGCCACTTCACGCGGGTGGCGCAGAACGAACAACGCGGCCGGCTCCACCCCCATCTTTTCCAGTACCGGCCACCACATCGGCAGCAGACGGCACATGCGCGGGTCCTTCACCGCCCAAAGGGCGCAATCGGCGAATTCCGCACGCAGCAGAACGTCCAGATCATCCGCCGCGGCCTTGGCCGCCTCGCTCTGCAACCAGTCCACCGGCAGCGGGCGGGGATCATTCCAGGAGCGCCCCAGCGAAGCCAGCAGCCGATCATGGATAGCCACGATACCGGCGTGCTCCCAGAACCCCTTGGGATTGTCCGGGCCAGGCTGCATCAGTTCGGAGCCCAGCTCCGCGCCCAACAGGCGCAGCGCACCGGTCACCGCGGACGTTCCACTGCGGTGCATGCCCAGCACGAGTATTGCTTTGGAACCCTGTCGCGTCATTGAGTCCACCACGAAACCACCATTTCCACATTACCCATCGAGCTGCTGCACCCGAAGTACACCTATCAATCCCAATCCAACCCATAGCGCGCTTTCGCACTGCGCAGGGCCGGGGCCATCAGGCAAGACAGAAGCCTGAATTGAAGCCCATCGCGCCTTAAAGCACGGTAACCTCCCTCGAACACGCGACCGTAGCCGCCGTGGCCAACGTCCACCGCCAGCCCAAGAAATTCCCACACTTTTTCCAGTGTCCGTTCTGGGGCCAAGGCCAATTCATCGTTTTGCAGCAACAATATCTGCTCCGGCGGAAACCGCGCGTACAGCGCATCCAGTTGCCGCGCGTAGTCGCCACGAGCACGGTATGCATGGTGCCGCAGCGGAGAGTGCACGGAGAAATCATTCTCGTGCCCGTGCAGACGCCAACGTTCCAGCAACATGGCCGGCCAGAGCGGCCAGGTGTCATGTCCCCTGCTCCGCTCCATCTGGTATTGCGACACTGCCCTTTCCACGGGATGCCGCAACATCACGATCCAGCGCATTTCCGGGTTGTAGGCGGCAATGCGGTCGATGAATGCATGATGGAAGCAATAGATGGGCGTGGCATCGCCATATGCCACGTCCGCTCCACCCGCATCGAAATGCCCGTCGTACAGCCCATCGATATATTCCTGCGTCCATGCCTCGTCGAAATCCGGCGCGTCGAATACATGCGCCTCCTTGCCACGAGGCAACGCAACCCCCCGGTGCCGCGCAAGGAAATGGGCCAAGGCCGTGGTACCGCCCTTCTGCACCCCTCCAATCACGAAGCGTATGCGTGGCAAGCTCAACGCTCCCCCAGCAGGACATCCAGCGCATTGCCGATGTCCGAAGCATCATAAAAGTGCCCCCAGGCTCCCGCTTGCCCCGACAACCCGTCGGCGTAGCGGCGACAGGCCTCTGGGTCATACAACGCGCTGGCGTTACGGTTGGACAACTCCGAACGCGGCACCGCCACACCGGTCGTGGCTGCAAGTGCCCCAGCCTCACTGGCCACTACTTCCTCGTAACGGATGATCCGCCCGGTGGGCACATATGCCGCAAAACGCCCGAACACCCAGTCCAGCAGGCACAACTGCCGCTGCAACACCTCCGGCTCTCCATCAAGGCGTGCCGCCAAGGCAGGGTCAAGCCGTTCCCCGGCTGGCATCCGCCCGGCTGCAACCGGCAGATCGACCGAATTCCAAGAGGCAAGGACCGCCAGCGGGTTGCGTACGACGGCATAGCAGTCGAAGGCATCGCCCAATTCCGGCAGCAAGGCGGTAAAGGCCGCATTGTGTTTCACCACCAGGGTAAAGCCAGCCGAAAGCGGCTTTTCCACCACGATTTCACCAAGGTGCGCCATGCGCACCCGAGGGCCCGAATGCCCGCGCTCGCTTCCGAACGGATTGTCGGGCACCTGCCCTCCCACCTGCTGGCTGCTGGCCTTGCCCGATTCAAGCAGCCCCCTGCGCGAAGCGGAAAAGAACGCGTCTACTGCCGCTATCGCCTGCTCGCGCCGTAGCGGCAATTCGTGCACCGGCATCGGTTCGAACAACGCAACTGTATCGGCCGCCTGCCCCAGCAATTTGCAGCACAGCGTCGTACCCGAGCGAGGCACGCCCGTCAATGCAATATTGCGCCCACTCATTGCACTGCCTCTCGTATTGCACGCAACACCACTGCGAACTGCTCCCGCTCACGTGCCTGCGTATGCGCGGCCGCAGTTTCTCTTCCGCGGGCAACAAGTGGAGCAGCAACCCCTGGTTCCATTGCACGCATTACCGCGGCGGCCATCGCTTCTGCTTCCGGCACCGCCAGAAGGCAATTCTCCCCGTCGCGTGCATATTCGCACGAACCGATGCAGTCGTTCATCACCACAGGCACGCCCAAGGCCATCGCTTCCAGCCCCGGCAGGTAAAACCCTTCCTGTGGATGTGGCAGGGTGACCGCAACTGCCGCGCCGGCAATGCGCTGCAGATAATCCGCACGGGGCAGCCAATGCCCCAGTACTTCCACCATCACACCCCGTGCCCGCAGCACCGCCGCAATCGCATGCGCCAATACCGGAGCCTTGATGCCGGCGATCACCACACTGCCGGAAGCCGCTGGCATGCCTCGCTTCACCGGCTCCGGCACATCCAGCGCTGCCGGAATCACCCACAGGGGCCCATTCACCTCACCGGTAGCCGCAATGGCGTCGGCTACCGGCTGGCTGACGCAAATACGGTGTGCCGGCGCCCGCAGATATTGCCGCAACGGGTAATCAGCCCAGGCGTGGCGAACATGCTGTACCAGATTGATCACCGGCCTGGGAGGATTCAGCGGATCCGGCAAGGCAGCCCAATCCCTTCCCCCCAGGAACAGTACATCGGCATCCTCCGGATGCCACTCCGTTTCGATCTTTGCCGCCTCCTGCATCCACGGGTTGCGCTCATCACGCAATGAGCGGTCGGTCAGGAAAACGCGTGCCTGCCACCCCAGTGCCAAAGTGTGCCTGAAATAATCCCAGACCTTGCCCTGCCCACCGGTGTATTCGGTGAAGTCGCGATGGAAAAGCATCTGCCCCCCATTCATCCCGCAACCTCGATCGCCATGGGCACCGGGAACAAGCCGGTGAACAAGTGCCGGCTGTCATCGACCACCTCGAAGGACAGCCATCCTTCCTGGCGCGCCAACACCGTCGTGCGATCCAGCGAAGGCGCGTCCACCACGCGCGTACGGATGCGGTAGATCCCCTGTTGGAAATGAGCATGGAGTGCAATGCGTACCATTGCCTCACCATCTCCCGCAGGCAAGTCGATGCGCCGCCCCGTGAGTTGCAACCCACGCCCGTCCAGCACGTCGAATATCAGACAAGGTGCAGCAAGGCCCGCATGCCGTCGCACCCGCAGCGCGAAGTCCACCGCGCCACCATGCTGCACGCTCACATGGCGCACCCCATTGACCGTAGCATCGGCCACACAGGCATCCTGCATGCCATAACCGCCATCCAGCCGTTCCAGCGTCTGAGCCCGCGCATCGCGTTGACTTTCCAGAGCCCGCTTGTGGGTGCGGTGCAGGTACTCGGTGATGACCTCGTCCGGCAGCCCCTCCAGTACGATGCGCCCCTTCTCCAGCAACATCGCCCGGTGGCAGAACGCCTTGACCGCATTGAGGTCATGCCCCACGAACAACAACGTGGTGCCACGCTGCAGGATCTCGTCGATCCGCGCCATCGCCTTGGCCTGGAATGCCGCATCGCCCACCGCCAGCGCCTCATCCACGATCAGGATGTCCGGGTCGGTATGCACCTGCACCGCAAACGCCAACCGCAACGCCATACCCGAACTGTAGGTCTTGACCGGCTCGTCGATGTAATCACCGATATCGGCGAACGCGATGATCTCGTCCATCCGTTCAGCCACCTGCCCTGGAGTCAACCCCAGGATGGCCGCATTGACGCGGACGTTCTCCCGGCCACTCAGCTCCGGATTGAAACCCGAGCCCAGTTCCAACAATGCCGCTACCCGGCCGTTGACCTGTACTGCTCCCGTACTGGGCTCCAGCACGCCCGCCACGATCTGCAGCAGCGTGCTCTTGCCACTACCGTTATGGCCAATGATGCCCAGTGCCTCGCCACGACCCAGGTTGAAATCAACCCCGTCCAGTGCCCGGTGCTGGTGTGCCCGCGCCTCGGCACGCCGTCGCAGGCCATCAGCCAGCCGCTTCACCGGCAGCACCGCCGCCAGGCGGAACATCAACGGCACCCATAACCGGCTGGCCGGCGTGGCCCACAGGCGATAGACCTTGCCGACGTTGCGCACCACCAGTGCAGGCCTCTCGGCGACTTGCGTTGCCTGGTTCATTGGACCTTGAAGTCCGCCATGCCAACCGGAACATCTTCGATATCCACCTGCGCTGAATAGGCTCCAGCCTTCATGCCATCGGCCTGCCGCAGCGCGAAACTCACAAAGCTCTCGCCCCCCGCGGTCTGCCGGCTCTCGCTCTTGACGGACTGCCCATCGCCACCAAACCAGTAAATCGTCACCGTCTTGCCCGCCGGGTAGCCGCCCACCGGGACCGAGGCATGCACGGTATCGTCCAGCCCGTACACCGGCTTGGTGGCCACCACCTTACCCTCGGCAGACACCTCGCTGCCGACAGCGACGGCATTGTCCGAAAGCACCGCCGCATGCACGACCTGGGCTGCAGCCGGTGCCGCCGCCTGGGCGGCTCCACCTGCCTGCTCGGCAGGCTGTTCGGACTGCTCCAGCAGAGCCGCATCCTCCGGGTCCATCCCCTCCTGACGGCACGCAGCCAATCCCAACAACAACCACAAGGAAAACCCGACATGTCTTGCGCGCATTACGTCACCCTCGTTTATCGGGTCGCACCGCGACCGCTGGGAAGCCGCATATTTTAAGCGCAAACACCGTCAAGAGCAGTCAACACTACCCAACGCTCCGTCGCCCCCCTCCCACAACACAAGGGGACATGCCCGACACACCAGCAGTCCCCCGGACCAGATGGCCCCGACCTGTCCACATCAGCCCATCGGTATTGGATTCGCCGTGGTCAAACACGCCACAGCGGAGCCCTGCGCCCATCCGGCTTCACACCCAACGCGCAGGTGCGGGCGTCATTCTTGCCCCGCCCGCGCCGCCGCCAACTGCGCCAGCTCCGCCTGCTGCATTGCCAGTTGCAGCCTCAGCACATCTTCACGCGTGGCGTAATGCGTCCGGACAACCGCCTCGCCTTTCTCCGGGTCCCGCAACTGCTGCGCCTGCAGTTGCGTCAGCTCGGCCTCCAGCGTGGCTGCCTGCAACTGCCCGGTCAGCCGCTCTACCCGATCCGCCCCCATTGCTGCGCGTGCCTGCTTTATCTTGCCCTGCAATTCCAGCAGGACCAGTTCCTGCTGCAGACTCTCGGTCGGGGCATCACGGGCCATTTTCAACACCGCCTCAGCCTGCTCCTGACGCGCCTTTTCCACCGCCAGTGCCTGGCCCACCACTCCCTTGGCGGCATCCGCCGCTGCCAGGGCCCGCGGCCTTGGTCCGCTTCAGAGCCGCCGTACTCAAGCACCCCTGCTCGTCGAAGACCACCGAAAACTGCCCGAGGCAAACAGCGGGCTGGAAAACGGAAGCGTGAATACGGCGCCGAACTGGGAAATATCCCCATCCAACCGCAACACAGGGTTTACCTGCTTCCTGCAGTCATCCTTTCCGACATCCTTCCGGCAGATGCGCAGCGTACCGGCGGCCGGCACCCGGTAGCGCAGACCGGCATCGGCCGCCTGGGCAACCGACTGCAGCTGCGGCTCCCTGCCATAGCTTCCCCGCACATACAGGTATGGCTTGACAGCCACGCCCGCCTTCACGCACTCCCTCGCCCCCATCGGCTTGTCATTGCAGCTCACCACTCCTGGCACGATCTACCGGCCAAGCGCGGCATCCATCAATGAAAATTCCGGCGTCGCCGATGAAACATCCTCCATGGACGAGGCCGGCCAGAATGCCGTGTAGGTTTCAGACAACGCCGCCTGCAAGGCATTCACCTCCTGGAGCAGGGTCCCGGATGCCTTCTGTGCATCACGCATCTGCTGCTGGAGCGAGGCGATGGCTGCTTTACTCCCGGCCGGCGCCCCGCTCAACGCCTCCAACTTGGCGCTCAATGCCTCAAGCACCCCAGTAAACGCCTTCACCAGCTCTTTCTTCTCCTACAGCTTCTTTATTTTTTCCTGCGCACCTGCCGTACAGTAGCTTTCCTTCGGCGCCTTCTGATCCTCGAACAGCTCACGCCCCTCGAATTTTCAAGCGCCACCAGAAAATGAGGGATGCGCCCGGATGCAATTTGCGCTGTCTGGGCCTTCTGAATTATGCCTATTGAAGCAGCACTTAGCCTTGCCGCTGCTGCCGCCCCACCCACCGGGGACACCAGCCCCCGCCACCGCGGCCATCTTCATCAGCTCACCGACCTGGTCCTGCGCTTCCGCATTCACCCCCACAAGGCGGCCATCCTTGTAGGTAATGGAAACACCACTGATCTTGAAGTCCGAGCTCAGCGCTTCAGGATTGATTGGGCGGCCTGTCGCCATTGCAGGCGACCAGTTGATGGGTGAAGACCAATTCGTACTGGGTGAAATCGAGCATGTACGCGTAGCCTGGCGGCGGCGCACCGTGTTCGTAATGTTTCACGTCAAGGTGGGTACAAGCGGCCAGTGCGGCCGCGACCAGACCGGCGCCCGCAACATGTTGCCCATATTGCCCCCCGTTTCTGCCCTGTCATGGCTCCCCGCCCCCGCGGCAGGCCCCATGCAATTCACCACGGACCGTGGCCGATCATGCGCCTGCGCCGGCACACTGGGAACGCCCCATCACCAGAGGGATCGCCCCACGGCCCTCCGCTCCGGACGTCAGCCAGCCCTCACCCGTGCCCGCGTCCGCCGCAAGGGCTGCTCGACAAAGCGCAGCAGGCACCACGATACCGCCGCCACCAGCACCACCGAGGCCAGGAATATGCCCGCCTCGGCCCATGCATCACCCCTCACCGGCGCACCGTACAGAAGCCATGTCAGAAACATGCCCACCTGCCAATGCAGCAGGTAGATCGGATAGGAATAGTCACCCAGCCGCTTGTCCAGCCCGCGCGATACCGGCAGGAAGCGCCCGCCGCCCACCAGACAGAGCAGCAGCCACGCGCACAGCAACAGGTTCAGGTATTGCCCGATCTCGCCCACGCCCCCGCCCTTGGGGTAGCACAGCGACCAGAACAGGCAGTTGCCCGCAAACAACAGGAACACCCCGCCTGTGGGCATCCTGCCCGCCCATCGCGCCAATGCCTGCATCCAACCACCGGCCTGCGGGCGGGCGATGAAATACAGCAGCGCCCCCATCGAGAAGGGCAGCGAGGCCGCCGCCACCGGGAAATAACGCTGATCTTCACCCAGCCCCAGCCAGAACGACACCACCACATAGCCCAGCGATACCGCCAGCCAGGCCAGCGTGCGCCCCGCCGTGCGCGAAATGCCCAATGCCATCAGCAGGTAGAAGAACAGCTCCACGCTCAAGGCCCAGGTCGGCGGCGACAGGCGCGGCACCGTATGCCAGGGAATCCAGCTGGGGTAGAGCATGAACAGATTGGACAGCACCTCCCACGCCGTGCGTGGCAGGTACAACGCATAGTGGTAGGCGCGCGCATCGCCGCCGGCCATGACCAGCACGATGCCCAGCGACAACAGCGCCACCGCCCAGTACAGCGGGTACAGGCGCAGGAAACGGTTGAAGGCGAAGCGCCAGCGGCCTTCTGTGCTGTAGCCGTAGCTCTGGTGCAGGGTCAGCGTCATCAGGTAGCCGCTGACCAGGTAGAAACCGAACACCGGATAGGAACCCAGCGGCCCCACATGCCAGAACAGGTGCTTGGCCATGACCATCAGGGCCAGAATGACCCGCAGAACCCCCAGCATGCGCCACTCCCGTCAACAAGCCATGGCCCGCCCCAGAGGAATGGCCGGCCCCGCCACAAATGAAGTGGGCGGCCTTGCGGCCGCCCACTGGGTACATCTCATCAATACATCAATGCCACAACAACGATTAGTTGTTGTTGTTGACGTTGGTGTTGATGATGGTGCTGGTGTTGCGCAGGAAGTTCTGCACCTTCATGCCGAGGAACTCGCCGGTCACGGTCAGGCGAGCCTTCTGGCCGGCCGGGCAGGTGCCGTAGCCGGTGGCAACGTTGGCACCGCCATTCTCCAGCTCCGAAGCCAGCAGGGCAACGGTCTTGCCGGCGCCGACGCTCAGGCTGGTGGTGCCCTTGCTGCCATCGTCGCAGTAACGGTCGATGGTGACGTTACCAACAGCGCCGGACGGGTTGGTGATACGCAGGTAGGACACCTGCGACGCATTGCTGCCCGGATTGAAGGCGTCAACGTCGACCACCGGGCCGTTGTACAGCAGCGGCTTGCCAGCGGCCGAACCGTTGGTGCTCTTGGTGGTGGCGGTACGGGCGACCTTGGCGGCAACGGCAACCTTGGTGCTGTCGATCACGACCTTGGAAGCCGAGGCGGGAGCAACGAAGCACAGTTCAGCGCCATTGGCGGTGGCGAAATCAACGTTGCTGAAGGTCACCGAGTTGTTGGTGACAACGCCGGTAGCCAGAGCGGTCGGGGTCGCGTCATTACAACCCAAGTTGGCACCGGTCTTGGTCAGAATCACTGCTGCGCCATTGGCCGGAGTGACGGTCTTGAATGCAGCGAACGAATCGCCGGTCACGGTCAAGGTCACCTTGTCCTGGGTACCAGTGTTCACCCATGTGAACGCACTGCCACCGACGGTCTGCGGGTTCACCGGAGCGCCCTGAACGCCAACCGCCAGCACGCCTGCATTGAAGTACTGCGTCGCCGGGGTGCCGTTGATATCACCATTACCCGCAAAGACGATCTTGCTCGCGCCAGCGTTGGTGCCCACGTCGATCTTCTTGGTGGTTTCGCCACCAGTGATCTTGAAGTCCAGCGGATCGACCGAGGTGAGGACGGTTGCCTCAATGGACGGAGACATGATCGGGGCAGCGGTGCCCGGGTCGGCGAACATCACTTCCGCCTTCACCGAGGAACCAGCCGTGGCCAGCGCAGCCGCCACGCCCTTCAACTGAACCGACAGGCCGTTGTTGAAGATCTTGCCGGTGGTGATCGGAGCCGGGGTGGTGACATTCGGGCTGAACAGCAGGATGACGTAGGTGTCATCGATCCCACCGCCAGCGGCGACGCTGACGCCCCACACCGAACTGCCGGCGGTACCGGTGGTGACGCCAGCATTGATGGCTGCGCCAACGCCAGCAGCCGTCAGGGCAGCGGGATTAACAGCTGCACCAAACTTAGCACCGTCCTTCAGGGTGATCTTCACCGAGAAGCCCACGGTACGGCCGATGATGTAGTCATCGCCGGTCAGGGTGACGTTCAGGCCGGTGGTGGAAACGAGGGTGTTGGCATCGGTGATGTCAACGTAGGCCACATTGGGGGCACCAGCGGAGACCGTGTAGGCCTGAGCAGCCGGAGCGGCGACGGCAGCAACGGCTGCGACGACCGCGGCGGAGAGCAGATTGAACTTCGACATGTCGAAAAAACTCCGTTTTTAAGCGTGTTTAAGGGTTTGTAGCATCCACCGGCGCATGCCGCGTCTTTCCCGGTACCGTGGTGACCACGGCGGCCGGCGTATCACTGAGCTCCTTGCCCCACCCCCCTTGCGGGCGACAGATACGGGACCCCCCTGATAACGAGCTACGGGCGGCACGTTAACGGAGCGTAGAAGCCTCGTCAATACATACAGTCGCGGTTCACCCCGGGCCCGATGACGCCCGATCGGCCAAGCCCACATCCGCCACCGTCATGACGCCCCGCCGGCCTTGCGGTACCCTACCGCGCCCTGCCCAGCGCCGTCCGCCCATGGCTCTCCCCCCGCAGCCCCGTTTCCACCTGTGGCGCGTTCTGGTCGCACAGGAGCTGACCGCCCGCTACCGCGGCTCGCTGCTGGGCCGCGCCTGGCCGCTGCTGCTGCCCCTGCTGATGCTGGCCCTGTACGGCTTCGTGTTCGGCGTGGTGTTCCGCGCGCGCTGGCCGGGGCTGGCCGAGGGCGACCACTTGGGCTTCACCCTGAACCTGTTCACCGGCCTTCTGGTGCATGGGCTGCTGTCCGATTCCGTGGGCCAGGCCCCGGTGCTGATGCAGCGTTATGGCAATTTCGTGCGCAAGGTGGTGTTTCCCCTGCAGATCCTGCCGGCGGTGCCGCTGGGCGTGGGCCTGGTGAACCTGGGGCTGGGGCTGGCGATTCTGCTGGTGGTCAACGGGGTGTGGGGCAGTGGCCTGCACTGGTCGGCGCTGGCGGTGCCACTGGTGCTGCTGCCTTATGTGGCGATGCTGCAGGGGTTGTCGCTGGCGCTGGCGGCGCTGGGGGTCTATGTGCGCGACCTCGGCCAGGTGATCGGCGCGCTGGTGATGGTGACGCTGTTCACCTCCACGGTGTTCTTCCCCCGCGAGCGGGTGCCGCAGGCACTGGCCGGCGTGGTGGACTGGAACCCGATCAGCTGGCCGGTGGAGGCGCTGCGCGGCGCGCTGCTGCATGGGCAATGGCCGGGAATGGGCGGCGTGCTGGCCTACAGCGCGGCAGCGGCGCTGGTGTTGGCGCTGGGCGGGCTGTGCTTCCGCGCACTGCGCCGGGGCTTTGCCGACGTGCTGTAAGGCGTTGGCCGGCGGCGCAGAGCGCTGCACGAACCGCATCGCGCAGCAAGGCGCTGCACCCTCCCGGCTGGCGGGCCTGCCAGGCAACGTCGCGTAGGAGCGCACTTCAGTGCGCGAGGGGGCTTGACCGGGAAGACCCCATCGCGCAGCGAGCTGCGCTCCTACGAGGGGAGCTTCCAGGTGCAAGTCCTGTCGCGCGCTGAAGCGCACCCTGCTGCAGTACATCGCCCTTGATGCGGGTCACTGCCCGCTTTGCGGCAGCGGGTACAGGCTGAAATCCAGCAGGTGGATGCCCACCGCGCCGGGCAGTTCGGCATAGCCCTGGCCGCGCTCCAGCTGCCCGGCCAGGGTGCTGGCCAGGTAATAGGCGGCGCGCTCGGAATGGTCGCGACAGCGGCGCACCTGAATTTCCACGTTGTAGTGGCGGCCGGCGGCGTCGCGGGCCAGCAGATCCAGCAGATCCAGCACGATGTATTTGCCGTACGGGTCGGCCGGCTCGATGCGCGGGTTGAGTACCTGCACCTCATGCACGGGCGGGCAGTCGTGGCGTACCGCGCTGATCAGATCGGCCAGCAGCACCGGGGCGTCGGCGAACAGGCGCTTGAACACGTAGTCGTTCCCGGGGTCGAGCAGGGTCGCGGACATGGCCGGGCGCTCCGGAAAGGAGCGGTCACGCTGCGGCATTGGGCGGGGTGCAGGTATCGGAATGGGCGAGGTTGACGGCTCGGGAAAGCCCGGCCGGCTAGCTGCACGGGTGGGCCTGCCTGCACAATGGCGGCCTGCTTCCACCGCACGATGCGCCCATGACCCTTCCCGACACCCTCCCCGTTCCGCGTCTGTTGGGCGAACTGCTGCTGGCACGCGGCGTGATCGGCCCGGCCGATCTTGCCCGGGCGCTGGAACTGCAGGCACAGGTGGGGGCGCGGTTGGGCGCCCTGCTGGTGCGCACCGGTGCGTTGTCGGAAGACCAGTTGTTGGATGCGCTGTGCGAGCAGTTGCAGTTGCCGCTGCTGGGGCGCGAGCTGGAACTGCCCGCCGATCCAGCGCAATGGGGAGTGCCGGACGAGGGGGCGCCCGGCGCGGACTGGATGCAGGACCAGGAAGCCCTGCTGTGGCGCGACGAGAATGGCCAGGCCTGGTGCGCCAGCCGCGACCCGCTGGCCCCTCCGCTGCTGGAAACACTCGAATACGCACTGCCCGGCGTGGAGGTCTGGCCGGTACTGGCGTCGGCGCAGGTGATGGAACGTGCGCTGGACCTGCTGGCCCAGCAGGGGCGTGCGCTGCACGCCAGTGGCGACGACGTGCGCCACCTGCGCGAACTGGCTGAAGAAGCTCCGGTAGTGGAACTGGTCAACAACCTGATGGCGCAGGCGGTGGAGCAGCGCGCCTCGGACATCCACCTGGAGCCGGGCGAGCACCAGTTTGCGGTGCGCTTCCGCATCGACGGCGTGCTGTACCCGCGCCTGAGCCTGCCGCGCGAGCGGTTCAATGCGGTGGCCTCGCGATTGAAGCTGATCTCAGGCATGGACATCGCCGAACGGCGCCTGCCGCAGGACGGGCGCCTGAGCGTGCGCGCCGGCGGCCAGGCCATGGACATCCGCGCCTCGGCCCTGCCGGGGGTGCACGGGGAATCCATCGTGCTGCGCCTGCTGCCCAAGGAACGCAAGGACCTGGGGCTGGAGCGGCTGGGCATGGCGCCGGACCATCTGGCGCTGCTGTCATCCTGGGCGCGCGAGGCGCACGGCATCGTGCTGGTCACCGGCCCCACCGGCTCGGGCAAATCGACCACGCTGTATGCCACCCTGGCGGCCAGCAACGACGGGCTGAAGAAGATCATCACCGTGGAAGACCCGGTGGAATTCCAACTGCCGGGCATCACCCAGGTGCAGACCCATGCGGACATCGGGCTGGATTTCGCCAGCGTGCTGCGCTCGATGCTGCGCCAGGATCCGGACGTGGTGATGGTGGGCGAAATCCGCGACAAGGAGACGGCCGAGATCGCCATCCAGGCGGCGCTGACCGGTCACCTTGTGCTGTCCACGGTGCATACCAACGACTCGCTGGGCGCGTTTACGCGCCTGATCGACATGGGCGTGGAGCCGTTCCTGGTAGCCACGCCGATGCGCGGCCTGCAGGCGCAGCGCCTGGTGCGGCGGCTGTGCCCGCATTGTGCGACCCCGGCCACGGCGGTATTGCCGGCCATCGCCGGAGAGACCGCGGCGCTGGCGGCACAGGTGCTGGGCGATGCACCGGCGCAGTGGACGCAGGCGGTGGGCTGCCCGCGCTGCCAGGGCACCGGTTACCGCGGTCGCATCGGCATCTACGAGCTGGTGCCGGTGGACGAGGCGATGCAGCAGGCGGTGGTGTCCGGCGCGACCCACATGCAGTTGAAGGCGATGGCGCGCGAGCGCGGTTGCCGCTTCCTGCGCGAGGACGGCCTGCTCAAGGCGTGGCAGGGCATCACCACGGTGGACGAAGTGCTGCGCGTGACGGCGGTCTGAGGCGGACATGGCACGGTATCGCTACAAGGCGCTGAACGCCGATGGTGCATTGCTGGACGGCACACTGGATGCGGCCGGCGAGCGCGAGGCGGCGCGGCAGCTGGAACGCCGGGGCCTGACCACCGTTTCGCTGGCGGCCGAGGGGGCCGATGCGCGCAAGCCGGGCATGGCGCGGCGACGCAGGCTGCGGCAGCAGGACCTGGTGATCGCCTTCCACGAGCTGGCGACGATGCTGCAGTCGGGCGTGGCGCTGGCCGAGGCCGTGGCCGCGCAGACTGGCGGCAGCCACCATCCGCAGTTGCTGGCCGGCTTCCAGAGCATCGGCAATGGCCTGCGCCGGGGCCAGGCGTTTTCCGATGCGCTGGCCGCGATCAAGCTGCCGTTGCCCAGCTATTTCCTGACCCTGGTGAAGGCCGGCGAGCAGGCCGGCATGCTGGCCCAGGCGCTGGCCGACGGCGTGGCCCAGCTGGAATACGACCTGGAAGTGCGCGGCGAAATCCGCCAGGCGCTGACCTACCCGGCGGTGCTGGTGACCGCCGGCATCGGCGCGGTGGTGATGATGTTCACCTTCGTGGTGCCCAAGTTCGCCTCGCTGCTCAACCGCAGCGCCGACCTGCCCTGGCTGGCCTGGGCGGTGCTCAACGGTGGCATGTTCGCGCGCACCCACATCCTGCTGCTGCTGGCCCTGCTGGCGACGGCGGCGACGCTGGTCTGGCGCAGCCTGTCCACTGTGGAAAAGCGGGCGCGCTGGCACGAGCGCATCGAGCGACTGCCGGTGCTGGGGCCGTGGCGGGTGGAATCGGAAACGGCCAGCTGGGCCAGCGTGCTGGCGACACTGCTGGGCAACCGGGTGGCACTGCTGGATGCACTGGAACTGGCGCAGTCCGGCGTGCATTCGCCGCGCCGCCGCAGCCAGTTGCAGGAGGCCACGCGCAGCGTGCGCGGCGGCACGCCGCTGGCCGATGCCCTGGAAGCGCAGACGGCGCTGACCGCCACCGGCTACAACCTGATCCGGGTAGGCGAGCGCTCGGGCGAACTGCCCGCCATGCTGCGCTCGCTCGCACGGCTGTGCGCCAATGCCGGGCGGGCGCGCATGAAGCAGTTCCTGGCGTTGCTGGAGCCGCTGGCCATCCTGGTGATCGGCTCGATCATCGGCGTGATCATGATCGGCATCATCCTGGCCATCACCAGTGCCAACGACATCGCGGTGTAGCTCCCCATGGCACCGAACCGGGCGATTCTGGCGCTGACCCGCATGTACTACACTGCCTGCCCCGTCCCTACGCCCAGCCGTCCTCATGAAGATGCGCCGCTCCCTCGCCACCCCATCGCGTTCGCGGGGTTTCACCCTGCTGGAAATGATCGTGGTGCTGGTCATCATCGGCCTGATCATGGGGCTGGTCGGCCCCCGCCTGTTCACCCAGGCCGACAAGGCCAAGGTGCAGACCGCCGAGACCCAGACCAAGATGCTCAAGGGCGCGCTGGAAACCATGCGGCTGGACATCGGCCGTTTCCCCACCGAGCAGGAAGGCCTGCGGCTGCTGGTGGAACGACCGGGCGACGAGCGCACCGCCGCGCGCTGGAGCGGCCCGTACCTGGACGAGGGCCTGCCGAGCGACCCGTGGGGCAATCCCTACCAGTATTCGCCGACGCCTTCGGCCAATTATGCGCTGACACTGTATTCGCTCGGTGCGGACGGCAAACCCGGCGGTTCCGGCTATGACACCGACATCGGCTACCTGCCCCACCAGTAAGCCCCCCCTCCGCCACACATCCAGAAACGGCTTCACGCTGCTGGAACTGGTGGTGGTGCTGGCCTTGCTTGCACTGGCGACGGCGCTGGTGGCGCCCTCGGGGTTCCGCATGATCGCCAGCTGGCGACGCACCACGGAGGTGGATGCGTCGCTGCAGGCCATTACCGCGCTGAGCAGTACTGCTGCACAGGACGGGCGCGCCCGCACGCTTGAGGCCGGACCGGTGGCCGCAGGCTCGCTGCCCGGCCTGCCCGAGAGCTGGCAGGTGGAGCTGGACGCACCGCTGGCGGTGCAGGCCAATGGCGCCTGTGGCGACAGTCGGGGCCGCGTGCGTGGGCCGGATGGCTATGAGCAGCCGTTCAAGGTGTCGGCGCCGTTCTGCCGCACGCAGCGCGCGGACGCCGGGCAATGAGGCTTCATGGCAGGCGCGGGCAGGCCGGCTTCAGCCTGCTGGAGGCCATCGTCGCGCTGACCATTTTCAGCATCTGTGCGATGGCGCTGTATGCGTGGATGTCGGTCAACCAGACCACCCTGGTACGGGTGCAGGCGCGCGATGCCGCCGTACGTGACGGACGCGCAGCACTGGCAGTGCTGGAACTGGTCAATCCCATGGCTGAGCCCACGGGCAATCGCAAATTGCCAGGAGGCCTTGAAGTACGCTGGAGCAGCAGCGAAATCGTACCGCGCGCTCCTGGAATGGGGGCGTCCGGCAATATGCTGGCCTTCGACCTGGCACTCTACGAGATGGAGGTATCAGCCTTGCGTAAAGGTCGTGAGGTGACGCGTTTCAAGATGCGTCGCGCCGGCTGGAAAACCGCACGGACAATGCGTGATGACAACTTCTGACCGTCTTCGCGGCTTCACCCTGCTGGAGATGCTGGTGGTGATGCTGATTGCCGGCATGGCATTGGCGCTGACCTCACAGGCACTATCGCAATACAAGCGCGCGCATGAACGGGTATCGGCCAGCATGCAGGGGGGGCGAGAATACCGGCTGAGCGAGCGCTGGTTCCACGATTCAGTGGCCGGTCTGCATGCAGGCGGAGAGCTCAAGAGCCCATCGGCGCGACGGCTTCCTGGCATGACCTCCGACACCAGGGCCACCTTGGTATTTCAGGGAAATGAGCACGGCTTTTCCGGCCTGACCCTACTGCCGGTATTGGCCGGACAGGGCATCCCGACAATGCAGACGTGGTCGCTCACCAATAATGCCCCGGGCGACGGGGCATTGACGCTGGATGAGGATGGAAAGCAATTGGTGCTGCGCTTTCCGGATGCCGGCCTACTGACTCTTCATTATGTTGATGCCGCGGGTGAACTCCACGCCCAATGGCCGCCTGCGCAGGGACAATGGCCGGAATTACCTGCCGCGATTGCCCTGGAACTTGATTCCGGCTCGATGATCATGGCCGCGGTGGTCGGCCCACAGGATCCCATGGCGATCCCGTATGAACATGACCCGATCTAACCCCATGCCCATGCGTCGCCCCGAACAGGGCTTTGTTCTGGTGGCGGTGCTTGTCGCCCTGGTCGTGTTGACCCTGCTGGCCACCGCCATCGCCACCACCAGCGCGCAAGCGCTGCGGGAGGCGAGCCAGAACAGCGACGCCTTCGAGGCGGAAGTGGCCATGGCCAGTACACGGGACACCCTGTTGTTCATGTTCAGCACCCAACGCCAGACG
This sequence comes from Stenotrophomonas sp. PS02297, assembly GCF_029959705.1. Classification (NCBI taxonomy): domain Bacteria; kingdom Pseudomonadati; phylum Pseudomonadota; class Gammaproteobacteria; order Lysobacterales; family Lysobacteraceae; genus Stenotrophomonas; species Stenotrophomonas sp. PS02297. The sequence goes on from NZ_JASCOS010000046.1 coordinate 17,906, forward strand.
TACGGAGGGCTGACCATCGATCGCCAGGTAGTATGGGCAGCAGGACAGGCTACGGCCACTCGTTCCGTTGACGATGGCGGCGTGGATCTACCGCCGCCGCTGCCGGTCGGCAATGAGATTCGGCTGGATGGAACGGTCTACCGGGGATTGAATGATGTTCGGTTCTCGCTCCAGGACGACGCGGGCAAGTTCAGTCCCAATTGGACATTCGGGTTCTATCGCAAGGGATTCTTCGATCTGCTGGAAATCCCGCCTGCAAAGTGGCCGGAACTGGAGGCAACCCGCCTTGATTACCAAGACCCGGATGACCTCTTTCGATTGGGGGGCGCCGAGGCGAGCGACTATCTCAAGAAGCAGCTCCCTCCCCCAAGCAATCGTCCTTTGGTCACGCCACTGGAGACTCGCCGCATCATGGGCTGGAGCGAGCCCTTGCGAAAATACGACGACGGCGTCCTTTCCAGCCTATTGACAACGACGATCAATGCCGAGATCAACATCAACACCGCCCCGCCGGAAGTGCTGCAGACAGTGCCGGGGGTCGGCCGGGATATGGCGGACAGGATGGTGGCCATGCGCAATACGATGCCGTTCATGCTCATCTGGCAATTCCGGGACACGTTCAAGCTGCCGATAGACGAGCTGGACCCTGTCGGCACCATGGCCAATGGCAAAGGGACGCTGCAACTCTGGCACAATGCCGGCGGCCCAATCCGTTCGGTGCACTGGACCCTGACTCCCGATGATGAAGGGGGGCGGCCTTGGCGCCTGGATTACACTCTGGTTCTTCCCCGTGACCCTGCCTTCGATCAAACGCCAGCTCGCACGATTCCTTCGCCGCTTTTCGCCGGCGCTGGCACGCCTTGATGCAACGGGCGTCCACCCTCTACCTTGCGAGGGCAATGGCCCTTTGCGGCTATTGATTGCGCGCGAGCTATGCCTGTTCCTTCATGTGGATGCAAGCATGGTTCCCGCAAGGGAGCGCAGCGGTTTCGCGATGCTGGCCGTGCGCCGTGCAGCCCCTTTCGGCGATCCCGAAGCAGACATGATCTGGTGTGGCAATCACGCTGCCATCTGGTATTGGTCTGCCGGCCGCGTACGTGATCTGGCCGGCCCATTGCCGGCCCGCACCCGAATCCATGCAGAGGCATCGCATCGCGGCGCAATCCCGGCCGATGACAGTCTGGAGCTACTGGATTTTTCCTTGCCAGCAGCTCATGACGGCGCCAGCGCGGCCGGTCTTGAAGCACGACTATGGCGGAATGGCCATTTGGTCTCGACGCGCTGGTGGGGCGACAAACCCGACGGCGCTGCATGGCGGAAGTTCCTCCACGGCACGAGCCAATTGCCAACACTGCCTCTGCCCGAACCCGTACATGCCCCCTTGCATGAACGGCCGCTGGGAGGCGGCACCCAGATCGGCATGCTCAGTGGACAATTGCATGCGCAATGGCCCTTGATCGCCACGTGTATCGGGTGCCTGGTAGCCGGAGCATTCTGCTGGCAACTGGCGGGGATTGCCCGGGCCTATTCGGAAAACGCCAAGATCGAAAACCGAGTTCAACAACTGGAAAAACGTCTGGACTCGGTCATCACTTCAAGAAACAACGCCGACCAGGCCGCCGCGACGGTGGAATCGCTGCTACGTTTGCGTACGGCAGCCTCACAGACCCGCCTGCTCGCAGAAGTTGCCAGAATCACCCCCCGGGGGGACTGGAGTGTCCTGCAGTGGCAACAACCCGGCCCCGACACACTGGAGGTCACACTCAAAGGCAGCGGGCTGGACGCGACCGCCATTGTCAATGCGTGGGAACAATCACCTCTTCTGCATGACGTGACACCCGCTACCTCGAATCGACCGGATGAATTGATGATCCGAGCCAGATTGACTTCGCCGTTCGAGGAGGTTCCATGAGGCTTCCCGTCTGGCTATCACCGCTGATCGCGCAGATCCGCAGCAACCCAAGGCTGCAGATAGGCCTGGGGCTGATTGCAGCCATCGTGTTGCTTTGGGTGCTCATGCTGCTGGAGGACTGGCGGCAGGCACGAATTCTGATTCTGCAGGCATCCGCGCACCGTCTGGAGCAGACCCACACTCTTGCCCGGCAAAAGGGCTGGGGCGAGCGCGCGATCCGGGCCGCACAGATGGCCGACATGCTGAAGGCTGAAATTCCTCCGGCCGCATCCCACGGTATGGCCCAGGCAGAATTCCAAGGCTGGTTGCGCCAACTCGCTGATACCCAGCCCGCGCAATTGCGCCTGGACGTACAGTCGCCGGTACAGCTCGAAGCACCGGCAGACATGGTGCGTGTAACTGCAACACTAAGCGGCAGCATGTCTCCTTCCCAGGTGATCCAACTGATCTCACGGATCGAAGGCCGCCAGTCATTGACCACCATTCCCATGGCCACGCTGCGCAGTGACGGCGCAAATCGTTCATTTTCGCTCACGATTCAAGGCTTCTATCGGCTGCAGACAAAGGAGCCACAGCGATGAGCCGGCTTCGCCTACTTGCCGTCCTCCTGATTACCGTCATCGCAGGAGGAATCATGGGGTGGCTCCGACCACTGCCGGCGATTGACCCATCAACGGACAAGGTACGTGAATCCGATTGGCGACTGCCCTCCTCGGAGGCATTGGAGCGCTCCAGTGCCACTTTGTCCACCCAGGCACGCACCCTCAACTGGTCCGGTGATTCCATTTCAGGGGCAAGCACCAACAGTCCTCAGGATTGGGCGCTGAAAGCCATCCTGGGCCAAAAGAACGCCATCCTGCTCCAGAGCGGCAAGGAGGCCCTGATTTCCCTCGCCGAGGTCGGTGCTACGCTACCAGATGGCTCCCGGCTGCTGGCCGTGCGGGGCGATACCGTTGTTGTCGAACTGGATGGCTGTCGCATGGACAGACATCTGTACCCTCGTGCATCCGATCCTGACTCTCCTGAATGCAAAACCGCTACTCCCCAGAAGGAAACGCAACAACCATGAAGCGCCCTGCTCCGATGCGGCTGGTTTCCGCCATGGCCCTGTTGTTGGCCGGAGGGTGCTCCGTGGCTCCTACCCGCCTGCCCGCTCCGCTGCCGGTCGCCAAGGCTGCGCAGGAAACGCAGGCAGGGACGGCAAAAAGCCTGACGACAGCAGAGGCGCCACGTACCGAGTTGCGTGAACTTCCCACCCCCCTGTCCCAGGAAGAAATGGACACGCCATCGGCGGGAGTGTCGATCCGTGACACTCTTCCTGCCGGGCTGCACGGGCCAGCCCTGAGTGTCAATCTCGCCGCGTTGCCGCTGCCGACGTTCGTGAATGAAGTGCTGGGCAACTCTCTGGGCCTGACGTTTCAACTGGATCCCGAGGTCGAGAAACTCAATCAACTGGTCACCTTGCGGACATCGCGACCGCAATCCCCGGCCGAGTTCTACCGTATCGCCCGGCAGGTATTGGGCGACTATGGCGTGGAAATGATTGCCGATGGCCCGATCGTCAAGGTGAAGATGGCGGCCGCCGGTACGACCCTGGAACCGCCCATCATCTACAGCGGGCGTGCCATGCCCGAAGTCCCGGTGACACATCGCCCGGTTTTCTATCTGATGCAACTGGATACCATTCGTTCCAGCGAGGCTTCCCGCTGGCTGAAGGCCATCTACGGCAGCGATGTCAAGGTGGAGGAAAGTTCTGAACGCAATGCCGTGCTGTTGAGCGGCCGGCCGGACCAGGTGCGGCAGGCCGCCGATGCGGTGCGCGTGTTCGATCGCCCGGCCATGCGCGGGCGCGTCAGCACCCGCCTGGAGCCGGCTTTCATGAGCGCCGAGCAATTGGCAGCGAAATTGACTGAAGTCCTTGTCGCGCAGGGGTATGGCGCCAGCACCACGCTCGGCGTGCCGGCCAGCATCCTGGTGATGCCGGTACCGGCCGTCAACAGCGTGATCCTGTTTGCCGCAGACCCCGCCGTGTTGCGTCACGCCGCCACGTGGGCAAGAGACCTGGACCGCCCCAATCCGGCCTCCGGCAATCGCTCGATCTTCTATTACCAGGTGCAGAACACCAAGGCAGCGGATATCGCCTCGGTGCTTGGCGGCTCGTTGGGCGCGCGCGCCAGTTCGTCCGCGACCACCATCGCCGCAACCGGCAACCCCAATGCCGGCAGCGCCCCGCCCCCCCAATCCACTGCTGGTGGCAGCGGCATCGGCATCGGCATCGTCGTCGATGAGCCCCGCAACAGCCTGATCTTCCAGGGCGACCCCGCCGAATGGGAGCGCCTGCTGCCCTTGATCAAGCAGATGGACAAGGAAACCCGGCAGGTGATGATCGAACTGACCATCGCCGAGGTGACCCTGGACGACAGCGAGGAATTCGGCATCAACTGGTTTGCCAAGACCAATCCGGGTCGTTTCAATGGCAGCCTGTCATTCGGCACGCTGCCCGAAGTCGGCAAGGTGGCAGGCACTGGCCTGAACTACCTTCTGGATGTCGCAGGCCAGAGCCGGGCAATGCTGCGTGCCTATGCCAACGACCAGCGTGTGACCATCCTGTCCACGCCGCGACTGATGGTGAAGAGTGGCGAGGAGGCGAAGATCGACGTGGGTACCGAAGTCCCCATCATCACCTCGCGCAATACTTCTCCGCAGACCACCGAAGGCACCTCCAGCCTGCTGCAGTCCATCCAGTACCGGAAGACGGGCATCATCCTGTCGATGACGCCGACCGTCTATTCGGACGACCGCGTCGACCTTACCTTGAGCCAGGAAGTCAGCGAGGCGCTGCCGATGGCCGAAGGCGACAGCCTGGGCTCGCCTTCCATCTACAACCGCTCGGTGGGCACCAGCCTGAGCCTGCGCGACGGCAGCTCCATCGTCATCGGCGGCCTGATGTCCCATCGCCAGAGCGGCGGCGGCAATGGGGTCCCGTTCCTGAAGGATATTCCGGTCGTTGGCAACCTGTTCAAGTCGCAGAGCAAGACCAAGAACAAGACCGAACTGGTGCTGATGATCGTGCCCTATATCGTCGGCTCCAATGAGCGTGCGACCGAACTGACCCGTGCCATTGGCGACCAGCTGGAGCTGCTCGAACTGCCTTCGTCCACGCTGATGCTCCCGCTTCCGTCGGCGGAACAGCATCCTCCGGCATTTCCACCTGCAACGGTGCACTGATACAGGAAAGCCCCGGCCAAAGGCCGGGGCTTTCTTCATGCGGGATTGGATCTTCCTGCCTGCGCCAACGCGCCGGAACCCGATCAGGACAAAGCGCGTTGCAGGTCTGCGCGCAGATCCCAGCTGTCTTCCACCCCCACACTCAACCGCACCAGCGCATCGCTGATACCCAGTTGTTCGCGGCGGTCCGGCGGGATCGAGGCATGGGTCATCACCGCCGGGTGATTGACCAGGCTTTCCACGCCCCCCAGCGACTCGGCAAGGGTGAACAGTTCGGTGCGCTCGCAGAAGCGCTTGGCGGCTTCGAAGCCGCCCTTTAGCACGATGGAGACGATGCCGCCGTAGCCGCTCATCTGCCGGGTCGCGAGTTCATGCTGAGGATGCGACGACAGGCCCGGGTAGATCACTTTTTCGATGGCCGGGTGCGCTTCCAGCCATTGCGCCAGTTCCAGCGCGTTGGCGCAATGCGCCTTCATGCGCAGCGGCAGCGTCTTCAAACCGCGCAGGGCCAGGAAGCTGTCGAACGGGCCCTGCACGCCGCCCACCGAGTTCTGCAGGAAGGCCATCTGCTCGGCCAGCTCGGCATTGTCGCCGACGACGACCATGCCGCCGACCATGTCCGAATGGCCGTTGAGGTACTTGGTGGCCGAGTGCACGACGATGTCCGCGCCCAGTTGCAACGGACGCTGCAGCATCGGCGAGGCGAAGGTGTTGTCCACCACCACGACCAGGCCATGGCGCCGGGCGATGACGGCGACCGCGGCGATATCCACGATCTTCAGCATCGGATTGGTGGGCGTTTCGATCCACACCATCTTCGTCTTCGGCGTGATGGCCGCTTCGAACGCGGCCGGATCGGTCAGGTCGACGAAACTGAAATCCAGCCCGGCGGTACGGCGGCGCACGCGTTCGAACAGGCGGAAGCTGCCGCCGTAGATGTCGTCCATCGCCACCACGTGGCTGCCGGCATCGAGCAGTTCGATCACCGTCGCGGTCGCGGCCATGCCCGAGGCGAACGCGTAGCCGCGGCTGCCGCCTTCCAGCGCTGCCACGCAGCGCTCATAGGCGAAGCGGGTGGGATTGTGGGTGCGTGAATACTCAAAGCCCTGGTGCACGCCCGGGCTGGACTGCGCGTAGGTAGAAGTCGCGTAGATCGGCGGCATCACCGCGCCGGTGCTCGGGTCCGGCGACTGGCCGCCATGGATGGCCAAGGTGGCGAGCGACAGGTCGCGCGCGCCGTCCCTGCTGGGTGGATGCTGGTCCGTCATGATGCTTTCCGGCTGGAGGAAGTGGAATTCTACCGGGGCGGCCTGAACCAGCCGCCCCGGTTCGCCCGGCTCACTGCACCCGGCGCCGCAGATAGTTCAGCAGGTCGATGCGGGTGATCAGGCCGAGGAAGTCGCCGCCGTCCATGATGATGGCGACCTGGCCGCGGTCGAACACCGGCAGCAGCGCCTCGATCGGCGACTTCACGTCCAGGCGGTCGAGCTTGCTGACCATGGCGATGGCCACCGGATCGCGGAAGCGCGCCTCGTCGCCGTAGACATGCAGCAGCACGTCGCTCTCGTCGATGATGCCGACCAGGCGGTTGCCATCCATCACCGGCAGCTGCGACACGTCGTACAGCTTCATGCGCTGGTAGGCGGTGGTCAGCAGGTCGTTCGGGCCGACCACCACGGTATCGCGCTGGCTGTACGGGCGCAGGATCAGGTCGCGCAGGTCGCCGTACTGGGGGCGCTCGAGGAAGCCGTTGTCCAGCATCCAGTAGTCGTTGTACATCTTGGACAGGTACTTGTTGCCGGTATCGGGCACCAGCACCAGCACCTTCTTCGGCTCGGTCTGCTCGCGGCAGTACTTCAGCGCGGCCGCCAGCAGCGTGCCGGTGGAGGAGCCGCCGAGGATGCCCTCCTTGCCCAGCAGTTCGCGCGCGGTATGGAAGCTCTCCGCATCGGTGATGGCGTAGGCCTTCCTGACCCGGCTGAAATCGGAGATGGACGGCAGGAAGTCCTCGCCGATGCCTTCCACCAGCCAACTGCCCGACTTGTCGCTCAGCGTGCCTTCGTTGATGTACTGGGTCAGGATCGAGCCGACCGGATCGGCCAGCACCAGCTCGGTCTTCGGCGACAGTTTGGCGAAGGCGCGCGACAGGCCGGTCATGGTGCCGGAACTGCCGCAGCCGAACACGATGGCGTCCAGTTCGCCGCCCATCTGCTCGATGATTTCCGGGCCGGTGCCGAACTCATGCGCCGCCGGGTTGTCCGGGTTGCCGAACTGGTTGATGAAATAGGCGCCCGGGGTCCGCTCGGCGATGGTCCTGGCCAGGTCCTGGTAATACTCCGGGTGGCCCTTGGCCACGTCCGAACGGGTCAGCACCACCTCGGCGCCCATCGCCTTGAGGTTGAAAATCTTCTCCCGGCTCATCTTGTCCGGGACCACCAGGATCAGCTTGTAGCCCTTCTGCTGGGCGACCAGCGCCAGGCCCAGACCGGTATTGCCGGCCGTGCCTTCCACCAGGGTCGCACCGGGCTTGAGGTCGCCGCGCTTCTCCGCCGCCTCGATCATCGACAGGCCGATGCGGTCCTTGATCGAGCCGCCCGGATTGGCGCTTTCGAGCTTGAGGTACAGCTCGCAGACACCGGCGTCCAGGCGCTGGGCCTTGACGATCGGCGTGCGCCCGATGAGTTCGAGTACGGAGGAGTGGATTGCCATCGATATGCTTGGGATCGCGCCGCGCGGCGGCCGGAGTCCGATTATCCGATGGATATGGCCGAAAGTCAGGCGACGATTGGTTCTTGCGCCATTGCCATCCCGAATCTGCGCAAGTGACGCGGGCAATGGCGACCGACGAGGAGGCCGCCATTGCCC